>DXMX01000002.1:43091-51843 GCA_019413955.1 Collinsella sp. | reverse complement strand
GTATGCTGGTTGCCGGCCACATGACCGTCGGCGTGTTCCAGGCGTTCTTCCAGTTTATCTACGAGGCATCCGAGCCCATGACGCAGTTGTCGTTTACCTTCAACTCGCTGCAGAGCGCGCTGGCGAGTGCAGAGCGCGTGTTCGACCTGCTCGATGAGCCCGAGATGGAGGCCGATCCGCTGCCGGACAAGGCCGCCAAGCTGCCGGGTCGCGTGGAGGGCCGCGTCTCCTTTGAGCATGTGCGCTTTGGTTATTCGCCCGACAAGCCGCTTATGCGCGACGTGTCGTTTACCGCCGAGCCGGGCCAGAAGATTGCCGTGGTGGGAACCACGGGCGCGGGCAAGACGACGCTCATCAACCTGCTCATGCGCTTCTACGAGATTGACGGCGGGCGTATTACGCTCGACGGCGTGGATACGAGCCGCATGGACCGCGGCGAGCTACGGCAGCAGTTTGGCATGGTGTTGCAGGACGCCTGGCTGTTCGATGGCACGATTGCCGAAAACATCGCCTACGGCTGTCCCGAGGCGACGCGCGACGAGATCGTGGCCGCCGCTCGTGCCGCGCAGGTCGACTTCTTTGTGCGCACCATGCCGCAGGGCTACGACACGCGCGTGGCCAACGATGCCGAAAGCATCAGCCAGGGCCAGCGTCAGCTGCTGACCATCGCACGCGTGCTGCTCAACAACCCGGCGATTCTCATCCTGGACGAGGCGACCTCAAGCGTGGACACGCGTACCGAGCTTGCCATCGGCCGTGCCATGGATGCGCTTATGCGCGGGCGCACGAGCTTTGTGATCGCACACCGCCTGTCGACGATTGTGGATGCCGACCTGATCTTGGTCATGGACCACGGCAACATTATCGAGCAGGGCACGCATAAGGAGCTGCTCGCAGCCGAGGGCGCTTATGCCGACCTCTATCTGAGCCAGTTCGCATAATGTGACAAAGGGACAGTCCCACATGTCGCATCAACGCAAAGGCGCGCCGGGGATGAATTCCCTGGCGCGCCTTTGCGTTGATGCCGATGTCGTTTTGTGCCGCTTGCGTTCCTAGCGCTCGTCCACGAGCTTGGCGACGAGGGCTTTGAGCTCGGCCACCTCTCGCTCGAGTTCCTTGACGCGGCGGGCATTCTCGGTGATGCCCTGGCGGTTGAGGGCACTCTGCTCGGCGGCGTCATCGGGCATGTACTCGCGATGCTGCTTGGCGTCGAAACTCTCCTCGAACACGCGGCAGCCGTTGCGCTTGATGATGCGTCCCGGCACGCCCACGACGGTGCAGTTGTCGGGCACGTCCTTAACGACGACCGAGTTGCCGCCGATTTTGACGTTGTTGCCGATGCGGATGTTGCCGAGCACCTTGGCGCCCGTGCCCACGGTGACGTTGTTGCCTAGGGTGGGGTGGCGCTTGCCGGTCTCGTTGCCGGTACCGCCGAGCGTGACGCCCTGGTAGAGCACGCAGTTGTCACCCACAATGGTGGTCTCGCCGATGACGACGCCCATGGCGTGGTCGATAAAGAAATGCTTGCCGATCTGTGCGGCGGGATGAATCTCGACGCCGGTGATGTGACGGGTGATTTGCGAGAGCACGCGGGCGAGCGAGCGATGACCGTGCTCCCAGAGCCAGTGCTCGGGCACGTGGTTCCACTTGGCGTGCAGGCCAGGATAGGAAAGGAAGATGACCAGACCGTTTTGCGCGGCGGGGTCCTGCGCTTGGACGGTCTTGATGTCCTCGCGAATGGTATTGATAAAGCTCACCGGCCGCCCTCCCTTAGCGCCATGGCAATGCGATTCAATAAAGTATAGCGATTCGCTAGGGATTAGGAAGGACAATCTTGGCGGCATTGCGCGACAGGTGTCAGTTATGCAAACTTGCTGGTAATGGAGTCATGCTTTTGTGGGGTTGCGCACGAGGGGACGCCGCAACCGTATACTGGTCAACTTGGACGTATCCGCGCCCACAACTGAGAGGTTTTACTTCATGGGTTTCATTAATTTTATCGCCGAGCTGCTCAAAGACCCGCGCACCGCGATTGCCAGCTGGATCGCCGCCGGCCCGCTTATGGCCTACGGCTGCGTGTTCCTGATCATCTTTATCGAGACGGGCGTGGTGTTCTTCCCGTTCCTTCCCGGTGATTCGCTGCTGTTTGCTTCGGGCTTCTTTGCCCACAACGGTGGCTTTAACATCGTGGCTTTGCTGGCCGTCGCATGGGCTGCTGCCATCTTGGGCGATCAGTGCAACTTTATGATCGGTCACTTCTTTGGCCGCAAGATCATCGCTTCGGGTAAGGTCAAGGCCATGACGCCCGAGCGCATTAAAAAGTCCGAGGACTTCTTGGACAAGTGGGGCCACCTGGCCATTTTCCTCGGCCGCTTCTTCCCGTTTATCCGCACCTTTGTGCCCTTTATCGCCGGCATGGGCGGCATGCACTGGCGCAACTTTGTCATCTTTAACGTGCTGGGTGGCATTACCTGGTCAACGCTCTTTACGCTGCTGGGCTACTTCTTTGGCGGCATTCCCTTTGTGCAGGAGCACTTTGAGCTGCTGATTATCGGCATCGTTGCCGTGTCGATCATCCCGACCGTGGTCGGTCTGGTCAAGGCTAAGCTGGGTAAATAGAACGCGTAGCTCGAGCCAGCGCGCAAAGCGTGCAGTTGAGGCCCGTCGCCGTTTACGGTGGCGGGCCTCTTCAGCTTCGGTCAAATGAAATTACTTTAGTTAGTTAAAGAAAAACGTTTTACCCGACGCGCGTGCGGAGTACAATCTCGTGCATGCGAATCGACGTGCCATCGGTTTTGATGCTGTTCGCGTGTCCCGTCCGGCTCTACGCTCCGGGCGTGCGACGTTGCGACGCGGTCGGCCTCGGTCCTTGCGTGCGGGTTCGCGAGTTTGCAACTGTGTATGTAAGGAGCGACATATGACTGTCGAGAAGAAGGATATCGATTGGGGTAGCCTCGGCTTTGGCTACATGAAGACCGATTACAGCTACGAGGCCCATTGGAAGGACGGCGAGTGGGACGAGGGCGGCCTGACCACCGACCACACCCTGCATGTCTCCGAGTGCGGCGGCATCTTCCATTACTGCCAGGAGGTCTTTGAGGGCCTGAAGGCTTACACCGCCGAGGACGGCAGCATCGTCTGCTTCCGTCCCGACATGAACGCCGAGCGTATGTATAACTCTGCCCAGCGCCTCGAGATGCCCCCGTTCCCCAAGGACAAGTTCGTCGAGGCTGTCAAGCAGGTCGTTTCTGCAAACGCCGCCTGGGTTCCGCCCTTCGGTTCCGGTGCGACCCTGTACGTGCGTCCGTTTATGATCGGCTCCGGTGACGTGATTGGCGTGGCTCCCGCTCCTGAGTACACGTTCCGCATTCTCGTGACCCCGGTCGGTCCGTACTTTAAGGGTGGCCTTAAGCCCGTTAAGCTGCGCGTTTCCGAGTACGACCGTGCCGCACCGCACGGCACCGGCAATATCAAGGCCGGCCTGAACTACGCCATGTCCCTCAAGCCCACGATGGAGGCCCATCGCGAGGGCTATGCCGAGAACCTGTATCTCGACTCCGAGTCCCGCACCTATGTCGAGGAGACCGGCGGCGCCAACGTCCTGTTCGTGAAGGAGGACGGTACGCTCGTCGTTCCGCAGTCGCACACCGACTCCATCCTGCCTTCCATCACCCGTCGTTCGCTCGTTCAGGTTGCTCAGGACCTGGGTATGACCGTCGATCAGCGCCCCGTCGAGTGGGCCGAGGTCAAGGCCGGTACCTTTGTCGAGTGCGGCCTGTGCGGCACCGCTGCCGTCATCTCCCCGGTTGGCGAGATCGACAACAAGGTTTACGGCGCCGACGAGACCGTGACCTTCCCGGCTGGCTACACCGAGATCGGCCCTGTGATGAAGAAGCTCCGCGAGACCCTGACTGGCATCCAGTCCGGTGCTGTCGAGGACAAGCACAACTGGGTTTACACCGTCGCGTAAGCTGTCTTAGCTGTCCGGCCCGAGGGCGGCCTTCCCTCCCGGCGCGTCCTCGGACATGAAAGAACCCCCGCTGTGCACTACGCACGGCGGGGGTTCTTTCGTCCTGCGGAGTGCGCCGGAAAGGAAGGCCGCGCTTTTGTTTTGCTTCGCGCCATGTGGGGGTGGCGGCGACGTGCATTTTTGCGAGTATTCTGCAATCGAAGGCCCCTGCATACCGACCTCGGGCAAAAATCGGGATTTCTCGATGTTTTCTACGAATGATGGGCGGGGTTATGGGCTGACAGCGTTTGATTTGCAGGGATATTCGCGGTCTTTGGCATTTATCGTGGCGCCCGAAGCTCTTGGCTATGTTGAATACTCCTGAAAATGCACGGCGCTTAGAGGGGGGCCTTCGCGAAAAAGGAAACCGCCCCGTCGAAGTATGCATTCGACGGGGCGGTTTATGCATTTGGCCGATTAAGGATGCGCTGTCAAACTACTAGAACTTGACGGTCGGGGCCTGGCGGGCTGCTTCGGCGGCCTCGAAGCCCTGGCGCTCCTTAAACTGGAAGATGCCGGCAAAGATGACAGCCGGGAACGTTTGAATGGCGTTGTTGTAGCTGAGCACGCAGTCGTTGTAGCTCTGGCGTGCATAGCTAATCTTGTTCTCGGTATCCTCGAGCGATGTCTGCAGCTGCGTAAAGTTGGTGTTTGCCTTAAGATCGGGATAGGCCTCGGCTACGGCGAAGAGCTGGCGCAGCGCACCGGTCAGCACGTTGTCGGCTTCCATCTTGGCTTCGGGCGTGGTGGCCTTGACGGCGGTGTTACGCGCGCTGATCACGGCGGAGAGCGTCTCCTGCTCGTGCTTGGCGTAGCCCTTGACGGTCTCGACCAGGTTGGGGATCAGGTCGTTGCGACGCTGCAGCTGCGTATCGATGTTCTGCCAGGCGTTATCGATGCGGTTACGCTTGGTGACCATGTTGTTGTAGATGCCGGCGATGGCGCAGGCAATCACAATGACAACAACGATGCCGATGATGACGGGAAGCATGATGTCTCCGTTTCGAATGGCCGCGGCGGCATGCGCCAGCTGCCGTTGGTATAACGCTACTAGTATACCCGCAACGTTTTGTCGTGCCGAACTTTCCGGTAAGCGTTGTGTTTTCGTCGGGGTCGGCACCGGGGCAAAGCGCGCGAGGTACAGGTGTAAGATATGCGACAGATTGACGAGTGTTGTCTTTGCCCTGAGGATGGCGATACCAGTGGACCTTCGCATCAAGAAAACCTACCGCGCCCTGTTCGATGCCTTTACCGAGCTTCTCGAGGAGCATCGTTTTGAGGACCTGACGGTTGCCATGCTGTGCGACCGCGCCATGATTCGCCGCACGACGTTCTACAAGCACTTTCGCGACAAGAACGATTACTTTGCCTTTTATATCGATGAGCTCATGTCGGGCTTGCCGCAAAAACAGCCCGATGAGGCCGGCGCGGTATCTGCCGAGGACGTGCGCGCGCTTCGGCACGCGATTTTGGACGATGCCATGGATTTGATTCTGGCGCACGAGCGGCTCATGGATAACATTTTGGCAAGCAGCATGTCGGGCATGTTGACCAACGTTATTTGCGACCGCATTGCCCGCTCCATCCGCGAGCGTGTGATGAACGTGCTTGCCGAGGATGCCCTGGCCCCCGTGTCACTCGAGACGACGTCTGAGTTTGTCGCCGGCGGTATTATTCGACTTTTCACGATATGGTGGGAATCAGGCCACGACCTTGAGCGTCGACCTGAGATAGCCGACGTGGTCGATGCACTGTTTGAGCGGACCATGACACCGGTGCATCACTAGGAGTGGCGGAGAGAGGGGGATTCGAACCCCCGGAACGCTCTCGCGCTCAACGGTTTTCAAGACCGCCGCATTCAACCGCTCTGCCATCTCTCCGTGAGTCGTAATGATAGCATCGTTTTGAATTTGCAACAGGGAAGGCGAACGATGACGATCACCGAAATCGACGAGAAGTTCATGCGCGAGGCGCTGGCGGTGGCGCGCGCCGCCGCGGCAGTGGGCGAAGTGCCCATTGGCGCTGTGGTGGTGCGCGACGGCGAGATCGTCGCGCGGGCGCACAATCGGCGCGAGCTCGACCAGGATCCTTCGGCTCATGCCGAGTTTGCGGCCGTGTGCGCCGCTGCCCAGGCGCTTGGCCGCTGGCGCCTTTCCGACTGTACGGTCTATGTGACGTTGGAACCCTGCTGCATGTGCGCGGGTCTTATGGTCAACGCGCGCGTGGGACGCTGCGTGTATGGCGCGAGTGATGCCAAGGCGGGCGCGTTGGGTTCGCTGTATGACCTGAATGCCGATTCGCGCCTGAATCATCGGTTTAACGTGACGGCTGGGGTCCTGGCGGATGAATGCCGCGAGCTGCTGAGTAGCTATTTTGGCGGTCTGCGCGGAGCGGGCGGCGCTGATTGCGGTTGTGGGGCCGATCTTGAAGCACACGCCGCTCACGCCGCAGCGCTTGCAGGTGCCGGTGAGGATGCTGGCACGGCGGTTGACTTTGGTCCTGCGTGCCGCCGACCCCGCCGTGTGCTGTTGGCGATCGACTCCTTTAAGGGCAGCGTTTCGAGCGCGCAGGCGGAGGCGGCGGTAGCCGAAGGCGTGCGCCGCGTTTGGCCCGATGCCGAGGTGCGCGCATTGCCGCTGGCAGATGGTGGCGAGGGAACGCTCGATGCCGTTGCCGCGTGCGGCGGTGAGATTGTGACCTGCGAGGTGGCAGGTCCCTTGGGCGACCGCGTGTCTGCCCGGATGCTGGTTGATGTCGAGCGCAAGTCCGCGGTCATCGAGATGGCCGAGGCGGCCGGAATTGGGTATTCGCCTTGCACGGAGTCGACGGCGTTGGCGGCCACAACCTATGGCGTGGGCGAGCTGATGCTCCGTGCGGTTCGTGCCGGGGCAAAGACTATCTATATTGGCTTGGGCGGCAGCGCCACCAACGATGGTGGCGCCGGTATGCTGCAGGCGCTGGGCGCGCGCGTGGTCGATGATCAGGGCTGCGATGTCGCCCCCGGTCTTGCGGGCCTTGAACACGTGGCGAGTATCGATTTGACGTCAGCGCTGCAGGCTTTGGATGGCGCTCGTATCGTTGTGCTTTCGGATGTCGAGAATCCGCTCGTAGGGCGTCGCGGCGCGCTTGCGGTGTTCGGCGGACAGAAGGGCCTGCCGACGGATGCTGCCGAGGCGCTGAGCAGGTGCGACAGCTGGATGGTCGGCTACGGCCGCCTGCTCGATACGGCGATTGCCGGAGCTCGAGCCCAGGGTTTGTTGCGCACGCCCGAGGGCGCACGGACATTTGGCTCGGTGCTCGGCGTGCCCGGCGCGGGCGCTGCCGGTGGCTTGGGCGCGGCGCTGCTGGCGCTCGGTGCGAAGCTGCGCTCGGGTGTGGGGACGGTGCTCGATCTCGTGGGGTTTGACGAGCGCGTGCGCGATGTCGACCTGGTCATAACGGGCGAGGGCAATATGGATGAGCAGTCCGCTGCCGGTAAGGCGCCGGTGGGTGTGGCCCGTCGTGCCAAGCGGTGTGGCAAACCGGTGATTGCTGTCGTGGGCGGTCGCGCTGATAACCTGGATGCGGTGTATGGGCAAGGCATCGACCTTGTACTGCCGATTTGCCGCAAACCCATGGGCCTGGAACAGGCACTCGATCCGCAAGAAGCCACAACCAACCTCATCTGCGCCGGCGAAGCGGCCGCTCGATCCTACGACCTTGGCCGTATCTAAAACCCATCCCCTCGATAAGTCGCGGTGAAATACGGAGCGTTTTTGCCTTTAAGGGGCCAATTCAGTCCGTATTCCACCGCAACTTCGAGAATGGCCATTCGAGGTTGGCTGCCTTGGGTCTTTGGTCGGACCGTTTGCCACGAAATGCGGCCATCTACTACGTTAAACCGGCCACCCTCGACCATCCCGGAATTTGCAAAAACAAAACCGCAGGTAGAAAGCTTGCCGATTTTCGAAAAAGCCGGCTATGGTTGACCCTTGCGGCCTAAACGTAGTAGATAGGTCCTTTCTGTGGTGCGGCACCAAGCCGGTCATTTTGGGATGGGACTATTTTGACTACTCATTGGCTGCTCTGGCAATCGGGCTGCAAAAGTAGTCAAAAAAGCTCCGTCCCAAATTAGCTACCTTGCTCTGGCGGGCGGGAGCAGGTAAGATATACCGAGCGCCTAGCGCGTTCGATGGGTTCGGATGACGACATGTTCCGAATCTGGTCAGGTCCGGAAGGAAGCAGCCATAAGGAGCCTCTGTCGGGCATCCGAATCCATCGAGCGCACGGGCGCTTTTTGGTGCCGCGACACGGCCCGGCCGGCGGCGAGGTATTTGGTGTCTCGCTGGTCCTCGGCTTCGCCTGCGGGATCGCTCGACTACTAAACACCTCGCCGCCGGCCGGCCCCCGTCGTCCAAAAATCACCCGTAAGGGCGCGTTTATCTAATTTAATCTATCCCTTGCGGAATGCGGCTTGCTGGCGTTGTCTGGGCATTGATGGCTACGTGGTTCAAGAGGCGGCGGTGCTGTTGCTTGAATTTTTGCAGTTAAAGAGGCCCGTTTCCTTAGGTGGGGAAACGGGCCTCTTTTGTCTCTGGGTTTGTGGATTGGCGAAGGTAGTATGCTCTGGCGGCTATTTTGAGTTCTTGATGCGGCGTGCGGCTGCGGTGGTTATTCCGAGTCCCATGGCGGCGATTCCTGCGAGTGCTATTGCGCTCGGTGCTGTGTCGCCCGTGTTCGCGAGCTTGCCGGCGGTCGTATCTG
>DXMX01000002.1:40846-43081 GCA_019413955.1 Collinsella sp. | reverse complement strand
GCTTGGTAGGGCGTCTTTGCCGGTTGCAGGTGAGGCAACGGGCGGTGTCGCCTCGGCGGGTTGCGTTGAGCCGGAGGGAGGCGTCGTCTCGGTCGGTTGCGTTATCTCGGGCGAGGGGGCCTTGTCTGCCGTGGCCTTTGCCTCTTCGTATGCCTTGCAGGCGTCGTCATAAGCCGTTTGCGCTTTTTTCAAATTGTCGAGGAGCGCATCTCGCTTGGCTATGCGTTCGTTGGCGCTGGCTTTATAACCCTCTGCTCTATTTTCATAGATACCAATCCAGTATTTCTGACTTTCGAGGCGGTCTCGGCGGTGGGCAAGCGTACTTTCGCAAATTTCTTTTTGCGTTTCTGCTTCTATGATCGCCTCTCGCAACTGCCTAATAGTTTCGTCAGAAGCCATGTTGCGCATTGCCTTATCAAATTCTGCATAAAGCTCGCTTACCCGGTTGTTAGCCTTGTCGTATTCGGCTTGGGCTGCATCGAAGTTTGCTTGCATGGTGGGAAGGAGTTCCTTATCATCGGCGGCATGCGCCAGCATAATGTCGTGGAGCTCTTGATCACTGGCAATCATATTATTGATTCCCACAATTATCTCGGGACTTGCGGTGGCTTTTGCGACTTCGAGGTTTGCGAGCGCTTTCTGCATGGCTGCATACGCTTTGTCTTTTTCGGCGGCCGCGTCTTCCGACTGCAAGGCAACTGTACCGGTGGGGGCGCTGATTTCTGCCGCGATCGCCGTTGCGGGGGCGATTCCCGCGACAAGTGCCGCGGAAAGGGCGATGCCCACGGTTGCTCGTCTTGCTCTTCTTGCGAGAATGTCGTTCATCTCGGCACCTCATTTCAAGGGTCGGCGACTAACTTGGTAGCACTAATGTAAGTATATCAGGCAGTTTGCCCGCCATTGATCGGGTGTGCGCGTATACCCCTCTGAAAACTGAATCCCGTTAGAAATGACGAGTTGTTTACGCTTCTTTTGGGGTGGCGGTACTATCATGGTTCGAATTGAATGTGGATGATGATAGGGAGCGCCTATACATGATTGAGCTGCTCAGGCGTTTTGGTGGTAAGTTTCGCCGATATATGGTGATCGGCCCTGCGTGCAAGCTGATCGAAGTTATCTTTGACCTGCTGACGCCGCTGGTGATTGCCCAGATGATCGATAAGGGCATTGGGGCGCACGACGTGAACGCCGTTATCCACTACGGTATGGTGCTTGGCGCCATGGCTGTGATCGGCATCTCGTTTACGCTTGTCTGCCAAAAGATGGCGGCGCTCACCTCGCAGGGCATGGGCACCGACATTCGCGGCGCGCTCTACGAGCACATCAACAAACTGAGCTATGCCGAACTCGACCGCTTTGGCACGCCGTCGCTTATTACCCGCATCACCAACGACGTCAACCAGGTGCAGCTTGCCGTGGCGCTGGGCGTGCGCATGCTCATCCGCTGGCCCTTCTTGGCGGTGGGCTCTATGTGCGCGGCCCTTGCCATCGACCTTAAGCTCGGCATGATCTTTTTGATTTGCACGCCCGCCATCGGCCTGGTGTTTTGGTTTGTCATGGTGCGCTGCATTCCGTATTACAGGCAGCTGCAGGCAAAGCTCGACCGCATCGCGCTTATCTGCCGCGAGGGGCTTTCGGGTGCCCGCGTTGTTCGCGCCTTTGTGCGTGAGGACCACGAGCGCGAGCGTTTTGCCCAAGCCGCCGATGACCAGGCCAATACCGCCATCGCGGTGGGCAAGCTCTCGTCAATCCTTAATCCCGTCACGTTTCTTGTGATGAACCTGGGCGTGTGCGCCATCCTGTGGGTGGGCGGCATCCAGGTCAACGTGGGCGAGCTTACGCAGGGCCAGGTCATGGCGTTTGTGAACTACATGACGCAGACCCTGACCTCCATCGTGTACGTCGCCAACCTGGTCGTGGTCTTTACCAAGGCGAGCGCCAGTGCGTCGCGTCTCAACGAGGTGCTCAATTGCGAGCCGAGCATCACCGACGGGGGCAACCAGCCGGTCGCGCTGCCCGAGCCGAGCGAGCTGACAGGTGACGCCACTCCCATTTCCGCGCTGAGCTTTGACCATGCGAGCTTTTCGTTTGGCGCGGGCGCGGCAAATGCCGTGAGCGATGTGACCTTGGAGCTCCCGCTGGGCAAAACGCTCGGCATTATCGGCGGTACGGGCAGCGGTAAGTCCACGCTCGTCTCGCTTATCCCGCGCCTGTACGATGCGGGCACCGGCAGTG
>DXMX01000002.1:34383-40836 GCA_019413955.1 Collinsella sp. | reverse complement strand
GACCAGCTGCGCCATGTGGTCGCGACCGTTCCGCAGCGAGCGTCGCTGGTGAGCGGCACCATCCGCAGCAACCTGACCTGGCGTGACGAGGCGGCGACCGACGAGGAGCTCTGGGCGGCACTCGACATGGCGCAGGCGAGCGAGTTCGTGCGCAACAAGCCGCAGGGGCTCGATGCCCCGGTCGAGGCGGGCGGTAAGAACTTCAGCGGTGGCCAACGCCAGCGCCTGACCATCGCGCGCGCCCTGGTGGGCTCGCCTCAGATATTGATCATGGACGATTCCGCCTCGGCGCTCGACTTTAAGACCGACGCGGCGCTTCGCCATGCCATCCGCGAGCGCAGCGTGTGTGGCGCTGCTGAGGGCGGGCTGCCGCTGACTACGGTGATCGTAAGCCAGCGCGTTTCGACCGTGCGCGACGCCGACATGATCTGCGTACTCGACCACGGCTCGGTCGCGGGCCTGGGCGCGCACGATGAGCTCTACACGACCTGCCAGCTCTACCGCGAGATTTGCCAGTCGCAGCTTCGCCGCGAGGAGCTCGAGGGCCAGCAGGGGAGCACGACGCCCGCGTCCGCTCCGACCGCCCCCGCATCCGTCTGCGCAAAGGAGAGCTGCTAAATGAATCCGTACACTTCCTCCGGTTCGGTCGCCACGATGACGGCCAACGTGTCCGGCAACGATAGCCTCAACGACCTGGGTGACGATCCGCGCCAGCCCGGCGATCCCGAGCGCTATCCCGTGGGTGCGGTGACTCGCCGCCTGATGGGCTACGTTCGTCCGCATCGCATTTCGTTTGTTGCGTCGTTTGTGAGTGCCGCCATCTCCGTGATTCTGCAGCTCTACACGCCCATCCTCATCGGCGAGGGCATCGACCTTATCGTCGCCGCCGGGCAGGTGGACTTCGACGCGCTGCTGCCGCTCGTTACCAAGCTCGCGCTCGTCGTGGTGGGAGCAGCGGCCTTTCAGTGGCTGCAGGGCTATTGCGTCAACCGCCTGTCCTACGAAACGGTGCGCGACATGCGCGTGGAGGCGAGCGACAAGCTCAGTCGTATGCCGCTCAGCTTTATCGACAGCCACGCCCACGGCGACCTTATGAGCCGCGTGGTCAACGACGTCGACCAGGTGGGCGACGGTTTGCTGCAGGGCTTCACGCAGCTCTTCACCGGTGTTATCACCATCGCGGGCACGCTCGCGTTTATGCTCTCCATTAGCCTGACCATGACGCTCGTGGTGGTGCTCGTCACGCCGCTTTCCATTTTTGCAGCCGGTGCTATTGCCAAGCTCTCCAACAAAAGCTTTACGGCGCAGCAGCGTATTCAAGGGCAGCTCGGTGGTCATATCGAGGAGTACGTAGGCGAGCAAAAGCTTGTCGACGCCTTTGCCTATGGCCCCAACGCTCAGCAGCGCTTCGATGCCCTCAATGCCGAGCTCTATACGGCAGGCGAGTGCGCGCAGTTTATGGGCTCGCTTTCCAATCCCGGTACGCGCTTTATCAATAACATCATCTATGCCGTGGTCGCTGTGATCGGCTGCGTGGGCGTGATCACGGGCGTGCCCGCGGCGCTTACGGTGGGCGGCGTGCAGATCTTCCTGTCCTATGCCAACCAGTACACCAAGCCGTTCAACGAGGTCACCAACGTCATTACGCAGATCCAGACCGCGTACGCCTCGGCGCGCCGCATGTTTGCGCTGCTCGATGCGCGCGAGCAGGAGCCCGACGCGTCGGACGCTGTAGAGCTTACCGCCCCGCAGGGTGAGGTGACTTTTGAACACGTGGACTTTAGCTACGTGCCCGACCGCAAACTGCTGCAGGATATCTGCATCGAGGCTAAGCCCGGCATGCGCTTTGCCCTGGTCGGCCCCACGGGCTGCGGCAAGACGACGCTCATCAACCTGCTGCTGCGCTTTTACGACATCGATGCCGGACGCATCATGGTCGATGGCAGGTCTTCGCGTGACTACACGCGCGAAAGCCTGCGCCGCGCCTTTGGCATGGTGCTGCAGGATACGTGGCTGTTCGAGGGCACGGTGGCGGAAAACATCGCTTACGGTTGCCCCGATGTCACGCGCGAGCAGGTTATCGAGGCCGCCAAGCGCGCGCATGCACACAAGTTTATCGTGCAGCTGCCAGGCGGCTACGATACGGTCATCGGCGAGGACGGCGGCACGTTTAGCCAGGGTCAAAAACAGCTGCTGTGCATCGCGCGCGTCATGCTCACCGACCCGGCGATTCTGCTGCTGGACGAGGCGACCTCGAGCATCGATACCCGCACCGAGCTGCAGGTGCAGGCGGCATTCGACGAGCTTATGGCCGGCCGCACAAGCTTTGTGGTGGCGCACCGCCTGTCGACGATCCGCAACGCCGACTGCATTCTGGTCATGCGCGACGGCCAGATTATCGAGCGCGGCACGCACGACGAGCTGCTAGCGGCAGGCGGCTTCTACGCCGAACTCTACCGCAGCCAGTTTGCCCAGTGAGCAAGCCCGTGGGGCAAATTAATCAATCGACAGACGGTGGTTTACATCTGTCACGTAAGTACTAAGATATTCATCTAATAAATTGCATTAGTGGCTTTAGTTTTGGTGGAAACGAGGCAACGTGACTATGACGTGCTCTTTGGTGGTTAACAGCAAGAGCGGTAATACCAGGATGGTTTCGGGCGCGATCAAGCGCGCTCTGCAGGCTGCGGGTGTTGATTTTGTCCATGCCGCGGCGTTGAGCGACGATGCGGATGCAGATCAGGTTGCGCTCGAGGCGCAGGGCGCCTGCGCGGCCGACACGGTGCTCGTCGGTTTTTGGTGCGACAAGGGCGCGTGCACGCCTTCGGTCGCGGCGTTGCTCTCCGCTTTGCACGGCAAGCGCGTCTTCCTGTTTGGCACCTGCGGTTTTGGCGCCGACCAGAGCTACTATCAGCAGATTATCGACCGCGTAACTTCCAATTTGGCTGGGGATGCCGAGCTTGCGGGCTGGGCGATGTGCCAGGGCAAGATGGGCCCCGCGGTCAAGCAGCGCTACGAGGCCATGCTCGAGCAAGATCCCGACAACGCCCGATTTAAGATGCTGCTCGACAACTGGGTTGCCGCGAAGGACCATCCCACCAAGGAAGATCTGGACAACATGGCTGCAGCCGCCAAAAAGGCCGTGCTGGGGGAGTAGCTTCGCCGTCCGCGATCCTTCGTGCAAAACAATACAAATGTGAAAGCCTCGAAGTTCTCGAGGCTTTTTTCTTGACACTTGTAGGCGCAACCGTGGCAGGCGTTTGGGGTGACATTTTCCATTACCCCGATGACGAGACCGTCCTGGACGACACACTCGCATGCGTTCGCTGGATGTATTCAGAGTGGGACGGGCTTTCCGGATGGATGGGGTTTCGGAAAGTGTGTCCCGGAATTTGCCTTTGGAATGGGATGCGGTTTCCGGTTGAGGGCTCTGGTGGAAAATGCGACCCGGAATTTGCAATCGGAGTGGGATGCAGTTTCCCAACGGGGCCGTAAGCGGAAACTGCATCCCACTCCGGACGTGAATTCTGGGACACGGTTTCCGGATGCAAAAAAGGCCACAAGACGTGGCCTTCAACTTATATATGTTGCGGATACCCCCATGACAAGCCGCGCTCCAACAACAGGGCGTCTGTCCAGGCGGAGGCATATAAGGTTCATCGCGAGTTCCGCACGCAAAGAAGGCCACTTAATGTGGCCTTCGTCTTGCGCAGGACTGTCCGAGCAGGGAACCTTACGTTCCGCGCCGTCCGGGCAGACGAACCGGGATACAGGCTCGCTACTTGATCTTGGTCGTACCCGGTGCCAGGTTGGGGTCGGTCTCGTTAGCCTCGGTCTGGAAGTGCTCGGTGTACACGTTCTTGCCGTCGCGGAACATCTCGTAGTACTGCATCTTGGCGTAATCTTCGCGCGCCTTGGTGGCGGCTGCGGCGGCGGCATCGTCACCGGTGACGTTGGAGGAAAGCGCCCAGCGCAGGCTGGCGTCCTCGTAGCCCACCGAGTTGATGGCGGGCAGCGACTCGCGCAGCGTCATGTGCGCTTTCTGGTAGTCGGTCAGCGGTGCGCCGATCAGCTGCATAAGCTGCGTGGACAGGTAGTTGGTGGACAGGTCGTCGACCTCGCTCGTCTGGTCGCAGCCGGCAACGTCGTAGTTGGCCCAGATGATGTAGTCGGTCTGCCACAGACGTTCCTGGTGCGTGGCATCGTCCTCGCCGGTAAACCACTTGTCGTTGAACTTGGACGGGAAGAACGGCTGGTGGTCGCCCCAGAACACCACGACTACCTTACGGTCGAGCTTGCTCAGGGCGTTGAGGAAGTAGCGAAGCGCCTGGTCGGACTGCTCGATGCACGAGACATACTCGTCGACATCGGAGAGCGTGCCGTCCTCGACGGTCTTGGCGTCCAGATCGGTCGTGTCGATATTCAGGTGCATCTGCTTATCGACCGGCAGCAGGCCCGTATCGTAGCCCGAGTGGTTCTGCATGGTCACGTCGAAGATAAACTGCGGATCGGCGTTCTGGTCGAGCAGCTCAAGAATCTTGTCGTAGGTAGCCTGGTCGGTCACCATGCCGCGCAGGGTGTCGGCTCCCTGGAAATCGTTGATGGACAGGAACTGGTCAAAGCCAAAGTCCTTGTAGACGTTCTCGCGGTTCCAGTTGGTCGCGTGGTTGGGGTGCATGGCCGTGGTGGAATAGCCGAGCGATTTGAACTGCTCTGCCAAGTTCCCGGTCGTTTCCATGTTGTAGATGGTGTAGGGGTACACGCCCGATCCCAGGTTGGCCATGGAGTTGCCGGTCATAAACTCAAACTCGGTATTGGCGGTACCGCCGCCGTAGGCACTCACGTAGAGCTTGCCGCGGCTGAGGCAGTTGGACAGGCTCTTAAAGTACTGCGGGCCCTCGTAGCCGGCGCGCATGTTCTGGTAGATCGACAGATCCGAGAAGGTCTCGTTCATGATGGCGATGACCGTGGGCTTCTCGCTGTCGAACTGCTCCTTTGCGGCGGTGCGCTCGTCACTCTTGGCTGCGTCGGACTTGTCGTAGGTCTTGGCGTACTTTTTGAGCGTGGCCTTGGCATCGTCGACGGAGTAGTCGGCGGGTTTGGGCGGCTTGATGGACTGCGCTGCACTAATAAAGGCGGGCAGGTAGCCCTCGCGCCAGTAGCTCTCGAGCGGGCGCCAGGTATAGACGGTGATGCCGAGGGTGTTGTAGTAGTCGATGAGCGTGACGTGCGCGGTCACGCCGCCCAGGCACAGCACGGCGACGAGCAGATTGGTGAGCAGCATGCGCTTGGCGTTGGCGGCGCCCTTCTGACGGTGCGGTGCCACCAGGCCGGCGTACTCGCACAGCAGCATAGCGATGGCGGTAAAGCCCATGGACAGCACGCAGAACAGCGAGATGGAGAAGGTGTAGCCGGTGCCGGCGACCGCGGCGGCGGTGGAGATGGCCGAAAGGTCGCCCGGCTGGATGGGCATGGATTTAAACGTGATGACGAAGAACTCGGCAATGCCCAGGACAAAGAGGGCAAAGGCCAGGACCGCGGGAGCTGCGCCGTGGCGCTGGAACAGGAAGAACAGGCCGACCATGAGCGTGGTGATGATGGCCCACTCGAGCAGGATGCACAGGGGGTAGACCCAGGTAAAGTCGTGGTTGGACGAGACCTCCATGCCCAGCAGCGCAAAGACGCCGGCGAGCAGCAGGCACAGGACGGCGGCGACGAGCGGTTTGCCCACAAAGGCGCCGCGCAAACGAGCGAGCTTGCCGGTGGGGGTGGGCGCATCGGCCGAGGCGAACGCAAAGACGCGCGGGGCGATGCGGTCGCGGGCGATACTGGCCCAAGCGCAGCCGGTGAGGATGGCATTGGTCAGGATGAGCATCACAAAGGCGAGCGGCTCGTTTTGGGCGACGAGGCCAATGGCGCCCCAAATGGTCAAAAAGAGCTGGAACAGGCCGAAGGCGACGCTCCACCCAAGAGCGCTTTTGGCAACGGTGCCCGACTGAGCGCGAATGGTCTTGGCCTCGCGCAAAACAAGGTAGACGGTCGCCGCAAGACCGACGAGCGAGATGGCGGCAGCGAACATGCTGAGACTCCTCACAAACTTAAAACCTACGAAAGCGGGGGTTTACCCGATTGTTACCTAAATATGCGCTGCATTTGCGGGCTGCGCACAACAACCAGCCATATTAACGCGCATGTGCGGCGGTGTGGCTCAATGTAGTGGCGACCTGCGCGATAATGGACGGGAATTACACGGAAACGTAAAGGCTTCTTAAAGAATTAGCGAGGATGAGGCGATGAACGAGCAGGTTTGCACCAAGGCTGTGGATACGTGTGGCTATCCGGTCGAGACCACGGGCAATGCGGTGCTGGACACGTTGGAGCACCGTTCCTCCACGCGTGCCTTCGCGCGTGATGACGACGATCGTCCCGTGGCGGTGACCGACGAGCGGCGGG
>DXMX01000002.1:17398-34373 GCA_019413955.1 Collinsella sp. | reverse complement strand
GCGATTCTGCATGCGGCGAGCCGTGCGCCGTCGGCAGGCGCCATGATGATGTATTCCATCGTGAGCATTCGCGAGCAGGCTACGCTGGATCGTCTGGCCGACCTGTGCGACCACCAGCCCATGATCGCCAAGGCGCCCTGGGCATTAATATTTGTGGTCGATTATGCCAAGTGGATCGATCTGTTTGAGCACGTGGGCTGCTTTGAGCCCGAGTTTGTCGAGCGCACGGGTAAGGCGCCCCGCCGCGCGCCGGGTTTGGGCGACTTTGCCATCGCGGCCCAGGACGCCGTGATCGCCGCGCAAAACGCCGTGGTCGCCGCCGAGGCCCTGGGGCTGGGGAGCTGCTACATCGGCGATGTTATCGAGAATGCCGAGGAAGTTGCCGGGCTGCTGGACTTGCCGCCCTATACCATGCCGCTGTCGATGCTCATCATCGGCACGCCCCGTAAGGAGCGTCCGGCCATTGCGCATCCCGTGGTGAACCTGGTGCACGAGGAGCGCTACTGCCGCGCCGATGCCGCGACCATGGACGCGCAGGTGGCCGAGATGGACGCGATGTTCCGTCCGCATGCCCGCGTGGTGGGGGAGCGCGTCGTGGACATCTATACCCGCAAGCACACGAGTCCCTTTATGGCCGAGATGAGCCGCTCCATGGAGTGGTGGTTCAAAAATTGGCTCGGAAAATGACGGATGCGACAAAGAGACAGTCCCTTTGTCACATTCCATATCGCCGAGGTGGCTTAAAGGCCGTATAAATGTTTATCTAGCTGGGAAAACAGTGCCATTCAAACATGGGCCGATTACCTATAATTCCTTCGAACATTAAAGTTGGGAGGAAACCGGCTTATGGAACAAAAGGCCAAGGAGGCAGCTTCGCACGCTGCGATTCCTGTGAGCATCTCGGCGATGCTCGTCACGCTGGGCGTGGTGTACGGCGATATCGGCACCAGCCCTATGTATGTAACCAAGGCGCTCGTTGCCGGCAACGGCGGCATCGGAAGCGTCACGGAGGAGTTCGTGCTCGGCGCGCTCTCCCTTGTCGTGTGGACGGTCACGTTGCTGACCACCATCAAGTATGTGCTCATCTCGCTGCGCGCCGATAACCATGGCGAGGGCGGTATCTTTGCCCTGTACAGTCTGGTCAAGCGCTGTGGCAAGTGGCTTATCATCCCCGCCATGCTAGGTGGCGCCGCGCTGCTCGCCGACGGCATCCTCACGCCGGCCGTTACCGTTACCACGGCCATCGAGGGCCTGCGCACCATCCCGGCGGTCCATGCCGTGCTGGGCGATGACCAGGGCCGCGTCGTCGCCATCACGCTCGCCATCATCATCGCGCTCTTCTTGGTACAGCGCATCGGTACGGCCAAGATCGGTCACGCCTTTGGCCCCATCATGACGCTGTGGTTCCTGTTCCTGGGCGGCACGGGTCTGTTCTTTGTCTTCCAGCACCCCGCCGTGCTGCTGTGCCTCAACCCGGTGCGCGGCATCGCCTTTTTGCTGAGCCCCAACAACCACGCGGGCATCATGATTCTGGGCAGCTGCTTCCTCGCCACCACCGGTGCCGAGGCGCTCTACTCCGACATGGGCCACGTCGGCCGCGGCAACATCTACGCTACCTGGCCGTTCGTTAAGTGCTGCCTGCTGCTTTCCTATATGGGCCAGGGCGCATGGCTTATGAACAACGCTGCCAACCCCGAGCTCATGGGCATTGCCGACCTCAACCCGTTCTACCAGATGCTCGCCCCGGGCCTGCGTCCCTTTGCCGTAGGCCTTTCCACCGTTGCGGCCATCATTGCCTCGCAGGCGCTCATCACCGGCGCATTCTCGCTGGTGTCCGAGGCCAGCCGTCTGGACCTCATGCCGCACATGCAGGTCTTCTACCCTGCCGAGACCAAGGGCCAGCTCTACATCCCCATGGTCAACAACGTCATGCTTGTCGGCTGCGTCATCGTGGTGCTGCTGTTCCAGAACTCGGCGCATATGGAAGCCGCGTACGGCCTTGCCATTACGCTGACTATGATGTGCACCACGCTGCTGCTCTTCTTCTACCTGCACGAGGAGCGCAAGCTCAAGGTTGCTCCGTGGATCTTCGCGGCCTTCTTCCTTTTGCTCGAAGGCTTCTTCTTCGTGAGCTCGCTCACCAAGTTCTTCCACGGCGGCTATTTCACCATCCTCATGGCTGCACTCATCATGGGCATTATGGTGTGCTGGTACAACGGCACGGCGGTCGAGCAGCGCCAGTTTACGCTGCTGCCGCTGCGCAGCTACCTGCCGCAGCTCAAGCGCCTGCGCGACGACGACCGTTACGAGCGCATGAGTGACAACGTCGTGTACCTGACCAAGGACACCCATACCGACTACATCGACCGCGATATCGTCTATTCGATCTTGGACAAGCATCCCAAGCGTGCCCGCGCCTGGTGGTTCGTGAATGTCGAGACCATGGACGAACCGCACACCTTTGCCTATTCGGTCGAGACGTTCGGCACCGACTACGTGTTCCGCGTGCACCTGTACCTGGGCTACAAGATCAACCAGCGCGTCAATGCCTACCTGCGTCAGGTTGTTCAGGACCTGGCTGCCACCGGCGAGCTGCCGCCGCAGACGCATGACTACTCGGTCTACAAGGATCCGGGTAACATCGGCACGTTCAAGTTCGTCCTGATCCGTAAGCTTCTGGCGCCCGAAAGCGATGTGGAGCCCAGCGAGCGTACGGCCATCACGCTCAAGTACATCATTCGCCGCGCCGCCGGCACGCCCGCGCGTTGGTACGGCCTGGAGAACTCCAACGTGAGCTTTGAGTACGTGCCGCTGTTCACCAAGTTCAAGGCCGTGAACAAGATGCAACGCCTGGCTCCCAACGAGCGGCCGTAGACGTCGGCGGCTACACGGAGTTGGTTTTTGATGGATAAGCATGAGGCCGGGGAGGTAAACATGGATACAAAGGCGCTCGATGGCCGTGAGGCGGTGGTCGAAATGGTGCGTGAGGCGCGCGTCGACGCCGCCGAAGATCGGTTCTTTACGAATCGTGCCAACATGGACATGGCCGACCGCGTGATCTCGATCGTGGCACTGGTATTTGGAGCGGTGTGCGTGTGTGCCCTGCTCGCGCACGTGCTGTTTGTCTAGCGACCGCCGGTTGCAAAGGCTATACACTTGGAACCACCACAAGGGAAACCACCACAAAGGTGCCTGTCCCTTTGTGGTGGTTTTTGTTTTTGAGAGAGGGGCGGGACGCTGATGGACGTCCGTACGGACGGCGATATTGCCGATAGCTTTTGGTGGCGGCGCACAACGCTGACGCGCCGCACTCCTCTGTATGACGCCTGCGTATCGGTGGGGCTGCTGGTCGCGGCGACGATTGTGGGCGCGCTACTCGACCATCCGGGTCTCGCGCCGAGCATCATGATCGTCTATGTGTTCGCCGTTCAGCTGTGCGCATTCTTTACCTGGAGTCGCCTGTATTGCTTGCTGAGCTCGGCTGCCGCCGTGGCGCTCTACAACTTCTTGTTTGTCGACCCGCGCTACTCGCTGTCGCTTATCGACCGCGGCTATCCCGGCATGTTCTTCATCATGTTCGTGGTCTCGCTTGTGTCGAGCTCGATTGCGTTGGCCCTGCGCCGCGCCTTGGCACAGGCTGCCGCCAGCGACCGCCGCACGCATATGGTGCTCGAGACCAATCGCATGCTGCAGCGCTGCGCCGACGAGCAGCAGATCGTTCACGCCATGGCAACGCAGCTGGCGCGTCTTTCGGGCTGTCCGGTCGTGTGGTACAGCGCCGACGCCGAGGGCGATGACCTGCTGCCGCGTGCGACATACACGGCCGTGGGCGATGCCGCACCGGTGCACGAACTGGCGCCGCAGATGCCGCCGCGGCTCTCGGCGTCCGCCTATGTGGGAACGCCGCTCGACGCCACCTATGGCGGCTCGGCGTTTTATGGCATCTACCTGACGGTTCGCACGGGCGACGGCTTCGCGCGCTCGGGCGACCCCGCCTCGGTGGTGGGCGTGCTGGCTATCGTTGCCGAGCCCGACGTGCTGACGCACGAGGAGCGAACACTTGCCGATGCCATCGTGAGCGAAGGCGAGCTGGCACTCGATCGCGCCCGCGCTATGGAGGCCCGCGAGGAGGCGGCGGTGCTCGCCAAAAACGAACAGCTGCGCGCCAACCTGCTGCGCTCCATCTCGCACGATCTGCGCACACCGCTTACCAGTATTTCGGGTAATGCCGACGTGCTGCTCGATCAGGGCTCGACCGGCACCGCGGTTCTCGATGCCCAGACGCGCCGTGGCCTTCTTCTATCCATTCGCTCGGATGCGCTGTGGCTCAACGCCACCGTCGAGAACCTGCTCGCCATCACCAAGCTCGAGGGCGGCGGCATGCACCTGTCGACCACGCTCGAGCTCATGGACGATATCGTCGAGGAGGCGCTGCGCCACGTGAACCCTGCCGTGCGCGAGCACGACCTTAAGGTGGTGGCGTGCGATGAGCCGGCGCTCGTCAACGTCGATGCACGCCTGATGGTGCAGCTGGTGGTCAATCTGGTGAACAACGCCATCACCTATACGCCCACAGGCTCGCATATCATGATTTCGATTAGCGTCGACGATGGACGCGTGGCGTGCTCGGTGGTCGATGATGGTCCGGGCATCGCACCCGAGGACCGCGAGCGGATCTTTGAGTCGTTCTACACCGCCAACCACGGTCTGGCTGACAGTCACCGCAGCGTGGGCCTGGGTCTTTCGCTCTGCCGCTCCATTGCGCTGGCGCATGGCGGTAGCATAGAGGTTGCCGCGGCGGACCCGCACGGCTCGGTCTTTACGATTGAGCTTCCTGCCGCCGACGTTTCGTTTGATAAGGAGTAGCGCCGTGCCGAACTCTGCCGTAAAACCGCTCATCTTGGTCGTTGAGGACGACCCTGCCGTTCGCAATCTTATTGTTGCTGCGCTCGAGGCGCACGGCTTGCGCCATATGGCCGTGGAGACCGCCCATGCCGCCATCGCCGCCGCCTCGTCGCAGACGCCGAGCATTGTGCTGCTCGATCTGGGCCTGCCCGATATGGACGGCGTCAAGGTGGTGGAGTCGGTGCGCGCATGGTCGGGCATGCCGATTATCGTGGTCTCGGCGCGCAGCGAGGATGCGGACAAAATCCGCGCGCTCGATGCCGGTGCTGACGACTATCTGACCAAGCCGTTTTCGGTCGAGGAGCTGCTCGCGCGTATTCGCACGACGCTCAGGCGCCTTTCGTATGCGCAAACGGGCGGTGTTGCCTCCGAGGGCTCGTTCGATACCGGTGAGCTGCATATCGATTTTGATGCCGGCATCGCCACGATGGATGGCGAGGAACTGCATCTGACGCCGATCGAGTATAAGCTCCTGTGCCTGCTGGCACACAACGCCGACAAAGTGCTGACGCACCAGTTTATCCTGCACGAGATTTGGGGCACGGCAACTAAGAGCGACCTGGCGAGCCTGCGTGTCTTTATGGGCACGCTGCGCAAGAAGATCGAGTCCGATCCCGCGCATCCGCGCTATATTCAAACGCATGTGGGTATCGGTTACCGATTGGTCACCCAAGGCTAGATCGCCGGCCACCATCCCACTATGAGTTGCGGTGAAATACGGTCTATATTTGCCTAATTCCAGGCAAAACAGTCCGTATTCCACCGCAACTTTGTTATTTGCCTTTGGGCTTGCTGGCGTAGAACTTCTTCTTTTTAGGCTTGCCGTTGCCGGCCTGCGCGTGCGCGGGCACTGCCGCGCGAGGCTTACGGGCCTCGGGGTTGCGCAGCTCCTCGGTTCGCTCGGCAATCTCCTCGGCGCTAAAGCCGACCTCGGCCATGGCGTCCTCAATGGGCAGGCGGCGCACGATATAGCAGTGGTGCACCTTCTGGTTGCGTGCGAAATCCTCGGGGATGGTCTGCGCCGTAATGTCCTCCAGCACCACGCCCGCGCGCGCGAGCTTGCGTGTCTCGGGGCGGAAGCCGCGCAGGTTGCAGCTAAAGATGGCGTGGCCGCCCTGTGCGAGCAGGCGCGATACGCCGGCCAAAAGCTCAACATGGTCGCGCTGGACATCCCAGGTGCGGCGGCCCATCTTGGACGAGTTCGAGAACGTGGGCGGGTCGACAAAGATCAAGTCCCAGCGGTTGCGCGTCTGGCGCTGGTCGCGAATCCAGGCGAGCGCGTCGTCGCGCACAAAATGATGCTGCGGACCAACAAAGCCGTTCTGGCGCATATTGCGCTCGGCCCAGTCCAGGTAGGTGTTGGAAAGGTCGACCGTCACGGTCTCCTCGACGCCGCCATCGGCCGCGTAGCAGGTGGCAGTGCCGGTGTAGGCAAACAGGTTGAGGAAGCGGCGCGCCTGCTTGGCGTGCTCGCGCACCAGGTTGCGCGTGACGCGATGATCCAGGAAGATGCCCACATCCAGGTAGTCGTCAAAGTTGACGGCAAAGGTGAGCCCGCCTTCTTCGATGAGCGGCAGACGCCGGCGCGCGATGTTGGCGCGCTCGCCCGATCCGCCCTTGCCGGCGCCCTGCTTGCCGTACTGCGAGCCGCCACGCGAACGCATGCGGGCCTTGGCGTGCACATGCTCGGCCGGAACATCAAGGATGCGCGGCGCGATGGCCAAGATGTCGAGCATGCGGGCCTGGGCCAGCGCGGGGTCGATGGTCTTGGGCGCGGCGTATTCGGCGATGACGAGCCAGCGGCCCGGCGTCTGCGGGCAACCCTCGTACAGGTCGATGGCAGCGGAGTAGTCGGGCAGGTCGGCATCGTAGACGCGATAGCAGCTCACGCCCTCGCGCTTGGCCCACTTGCGGCGCAGACGGGCATTCTTGCGCAGGCGGTTGGCGAACTGCTCGGACTCCGGGATGAGCACGGGCAGCGGCTTGCCGTCGCCCAAGTCGAGCGTGGCGGCAGGTTCGGGCATGGAGGAAGCGGCGGCTTCGTCCTTGGCTTCGTTGGCATCCGCAACCTCGGCCTCGGCATCCGCGCTGGTCGCAGCCTCAAACGCTGCAGCGGCGTGGTCGAGTGAGGGCCAAACCTCAAGAGCCGCCTCCTCGTTATTGGGCATGACGGCGATCGAGCGCTCGGGCTCGGCGTGGAGCGCGCGGGCCAGCAAGCCGTCGCGGGTGAGAGCGGCGACCGGCGCCGAAGCGAGCTCGGGGGCGCAGCGCAGCTCGCCGATGAGCGTCATGGCATCGTGCATGAGCGAAAGCGGGGTCTCGGTCGTGTCCGCGACCAGGGCGGCACCGGCGACGGCGCCCGCATGGTCCAGCACGGTGGCGGGCTTGGCGGCACAAAAGTCGACAAAACGCTTGTAGCCGGCGCACTTGACCATGCGCTCGGCAGTCTTGCGGGCGGCGGGGTCGATGTCTACGGCCACGATGCGCGCCTGGCGCTCGCGCGCTGCCGCCTCGCGCTCGCGCGCCTCGGCAAGCAGCTGCTCCCACAGGACAGCGTCGTGCAGCTGCCAGCCCTCAAAGCCCCAGCGCTCGCGTGCGGCGCCCGGGGCGCGGTCGGTCAGAATGTTCACGGCCTCCAGCAGCAGACCGCCGCCGGCGCACGAGGCATCGATCAGCGTGGGAAGGGCTTCGTTTTCGTAATCGTCGGCCGTCAGCTCGCGCTCGCATAGTGCGGTCCAGCCGACCTGCGCCAGCACCAGGGCGGCGTAGTCGGGGCGCAACACGTGTGCGCCCTCGCCGGCACGAGTCGCAGCGGGCGGCAGACGCTTGAACAGCGGGTCGCCCGAAAGGTCCAGGCTGATGCTCGCGCGGCGCTGACGCAGCGAAAGCAACAGGTGAACATCGGGGTCGGCGGCATCGACGTCGGCGCGACGGCCCGTGGTCTCGGCCAGACGGTCGCACAGCGCGTCTTTGGCGCGCAGGGCCGAGAAGCGCGTGTTGCGCAGCTGCTCGGTCACGCCGCGGGCGGTGATGGCGATGGTGGCGCCGGGGCGGATGATGGTCTCCCAGGCGATGTCGTAAACGCTATCGTACAGTTCATCGGCATCCTGCGCCTCAAAGCGCCCGAGTACCACGAACACACGGCTCGCCAGGCGCGACCACAGACAGGCGCGGTAGCCTTCTTCGAGCTCGCCCTCAAATGTAGCGCGGCCCTTCAGCCGGCGAACATGCGAAAGCCCGAGGCGTTTAAGCTCATCGGCGAGTGCGGACTCAAAGCCCTCGGGGCAGCTTGCGTAAAATTCCATGGGTGACCTCTCTGGTTGCGTCGCTCCATTATATGATGGATGCTTCGTTTGCCCTTATCCTCGAAAGGAACCCATATGATTGATGCGTGTCCCGAACCCGCTGTGCTCTTTTTTGACGTGGACGGCACGCTGACGTCGTTCGATCCCGACAACATGACCGACAAGGACTTTTCGGCGGTTCGCCCCTCGCAGGCGGTCGTCGAGGCGTTTCATCGCCTGCGCAATGCGGGTCACCAGGCATTTATCTGCACGGGTCGTCCCTTGTGGCTGATCGCCGATGGCCTGCGCGCGCTCGACCCCGCGGGCGTCGTTGCCATGGCGGGAGCGACGCTCGAGGTCGAGGGCCGCGTGGTGCATGAGGACTGCTTTGACGAGCACGTTATCGAGGAGCTTGCACGCCGTATGGCCGCGGCAGGGATTGAGGCCTTTTTCGAGACCAACGTGGCTACTTTTGCCCTGGAACCCGCGGGCGTTGAGCAGTCGTCTCTGATCGGCACTTCTGTGGTGCACAGCACCGAGGAAATGCGCGTCGACGATAGTCTGCACGTGGGCAAGGTATGCCTCAATGTGCCCAGTTTGGCTCGCGTAGCCAATGATGACGGCTTTATCGATCGCGAGTTTGAGCTGTGCAACACCGGTGGTCAGAATCGCGAGCTGAGTCCCAAGGGCATTGACAAGGGCGTGGGCGTGGCGCGAGCGCTGGCGTATCTGGGTCGCACTGGCAACGCGCGCACCTTTGGCTTTGGTGATTCGGGTAACGACCTGGGCATGCTCGCCGCTGTCGAGACGGCCGTGGCCATGGGCAACGCTATGCCCGAGGTCAAGGCGGTCGCCGACTACGTGACCGACGATGTCGCACACGACGGTACCGTCACAGCGATGCAGCATTTCGGCCTCATCTAATGAATCCCGCGTTCTGACGTTTGCTCAAACTGCGACTCTTCGCTTTTGCATGCTCAATCGATTTATCAATCCAAACACTGAGGTGTTTATACCGTTCGCCGAGAAGATAAAAACCCGCAGTTCACGCCTTGATAAACGTAGGTAAAGTGTTTAGCAGTTTATCGGCCGTATGCTAACGAAAGGAATCAGGCAGATGGCAATCAAGGTGTTCGCTGACGGTGCAAATCTCGAGGGCATGCTCGACATGTACGAGAACGGCAACGTTCAGGGTTTCACGACCAACCCGTCCCTTATGAAGAAGGGCGGCGTGACGGATTACCGCGCGTTTGCCAAGGAGGTCCTGGCCCACATCACCGATGTGTCCGTGTCGTTTGAGGTCTTTGCCGACGACGTCGAGACCATGGAGGTCGAGGCCCGCGAGATCGCTACCTGGGCCGAGAACGTCTACGTCAAGATTCCGTGCGTGACCACCAAGGGTGAGTCCACCGCCGAGCTGGTGCGCAAGCTTTCGGCCGACGGCATCAAGGTCAACGTCACCACCATCTTTACGCCTACGCAGGTCGACGAGATGGTCGAGGCCGTTGATGCCGAGACACCGTCCATCATCTCGCTCTTTGCCGGCCGCATCGCCGATACCGGCGTCGACCCCATTCCGTTTATGACGGAGTCGGTCAAGAAGGCCGCCGCCAAGCCCAACTGCGAGGTCCTGTGGGCATCCACGCGTGAGCTTATCAATATTTACCAGGCGGAAGGATGCGGTTGCCAGATCATCACGGTGCCCAACAGCATCCTGGCCAAGCGTAAGAACATCGGCCGTGACCCGTACGAGGTCTCGCTCGATACCGTGCGCGGTTTTGCCAAGGATATCGCCTCGCTCGGTTTCCATATCCTGCCGTAACGCGAACGCTGGCTACATCGCGGGTTGTTCGCCCCGGCCTTTCCTTTCCCTATCGCTCACGCGCTTCGCGAGGGTCGCGCTAGGCAAAGGAAAGGCCGGGGCTGCCGACACGAACTTGCCGGTAGGTTGGTGATAGGCTTCCATATCCTGCCGTGGACAAAGGTACCCCCGCCTGCGCCGTGCAAAATTGAGAGTATTCAGCAAGGTAAAGGCTTTTACCAGCTGGGTGAAGCATGGAACAGCCCCCGTTTTGGCTCTGATGACGCTAAAACGGGGGCTGTTTCTTGCTTTTTCGTCTCTGAGGGGCATCCGGAACGGTGGAATTTGCAGAATACTCGCGATTTTGCACGTCGCGAGAGGGGGGACCCTTGCTTTGGCGGTTTACTTCCCCTGCACCATGGTGAGGGAGATCTTCTTGCGGTCGCGATCGACCTTTTCAACCCACACCTTGACCGTGTCACCGACGCGCACCACGTCGCTGGGGTGCTTGACGAAGCGGTTGGCCAGCTTGGAGATGTGCACGAGGCCGTCCTGGTGCACGCCCACGTCGACGAAGGCGCCAAAGTCCACAACGTTGCGCACCGTGCCCTTGAGTTCCATGCCGGGCTCCAGGTCGTCGATCGAAAGCGCCGAGCGGCTAAAGACCACCTCGGGCGCGTCGTCGCGCGGGTCGCGGCCGGGCTTCTTGAGCTCGTTGACGATGTCGATGAGCGTTAAGGTGCCGCAGTCCAGGTCGCTTGCCAGCGCCGAGATGCTGCCCAGGCGGCGCTCGATATCGGGCACGCCGCCGCGGCTGAGCTCGCTTGCCGCAACGCCGGCGCGCTCCAGGACGGCCGTGGCCACCTCGTAGCTTTCGGGGTGGACGCTTGTCGCGTCGAGCGGGTTCTTGCCGCCGCTGATGCGCAGGAAACCTGCGGCGTTGAGGTACGCCTTGGGTCCCAGCTTGGGGACCTTCTTGAGCTGGCGGCGATCGGTAAAGGCGCCGTTTTCCTCGCGGTAGGCCACGATGTTTTTGGCTACGCTCGGCGTAATGCCCGACACGTAGCCCAGCAGGCTTGCGCTCGCGGTGTTGACGTCGACGCCCACACGGTTGACGACGTCTTCCACCACGTGGCCCAGGGTGCGCGAAAGCTCGGCCTGGTCAAGGTCGTGCTGGTACTGGCCAACGCCGATGGACTGGGGCGGAATCTTGACGAGCTCTGCCAGCGGGTCTTGCAGACGGCGGCCCAGGCTCATGGCGCCACGTACGGTGACGTCCAGGTCGGGATATTCCTGGCTGGCGAGCTCGGAGGCGGAGTACACCGACGCGCCGGCCTCGTTGACGATGGTGTAACGAAGGCTGGGCGCCTGCTCGGTAATGAACTCCGAGACGACTTCCTCGGTCTCGCGGCTGGCGGTGCCGTTGCCGATGACGATGGTGTTGACGCCGTCCTTCTTGACGAGGCGGGCGAGCTCGCGCTTGGTGCCGGCGACGTCGTGGCGCGGCTTGGTGGGATAGACCACGCCGTGGTCGAGTAGCTTGCCGGTCTCGTCCATGACGGCGACCTTGCAGCCGGTGCGGTAGCCCGGATCGAGCGCGAGCACGCGGGCGCCGCGCACGGGGCGTGCCGAGAGCAGGCCTTCGAGATTCTTGGCAAAGACGTTGATGGCCTCGGTCTGGGCGCGGACGGTGAGTTTGGCGCGTGCCTCGCGCTCCAGCGAGGGGGCCATGAGGCGCTTGTAACCGTCAGCGATAGCGGCGTCAAAGACGGGCGCAAAGACGCCCTGGCGACGGGGCCAGCGGCTGCCGAGGCGCGCCGTGGCGGCGGCACCGTCGACGTTCACGCGTACGCGGAGCTTGCCCTCGCGCTCGCCGCGGTCGATAGCCAGCACGCGGTGGTTGGGGATGCGGCGCAGCGGTTCGTCATAGCTGTAGTACGGCTCGTAGGGGGTCTTCTCGGCGGGGTCGGTGGCCTCAACGACGATGTCGGCGGTGTTTTGCGTAAAGGCGCGCAGATCGGCGACGTTCTCGGGGTCCTCGGCCACCGTCTCGGCCACGATGTCGGCGGCGCCGGCGAGCGCCTTTTCGGGCGTGTCGAAGCCGGCCTCCTCGTTGACGTATGCCGCGGCGGCGTCGAGCGCGCTGCCCTTGGCCGAGGCCTGCATGATGATCATATTGGCGAGCGGCTCGAGTCCCGCCTCGCGGGCCTTCTGTGCTCGGGTCATGCGCTTTTTGCGGTAGGGTTTGTAGAGGTCCTCGACGCGCTGGAGCTGCGTGGCCTCGCGAATCTGCTGCTCAAGCTCGGGCGTGAGCTTGCCCTGCGCGTCGATGAGCAGGATGACGTCCTCTTTGCGCTGCTCAAGATTGCGCAGGTAGGACAGGCGCTCGTCGAGCGCGCGCAGGGCGACGTCATCCATGCCGCCGGTGGCCTCTTTACGGTAGCGCGAGATAAAGGGGATGGTGTTGCCCTCGTCGATGAGCTTGACGGCTGCCTCGACGTTGGCGGCCTTAAGGTTGAGCTCGCGCGCGAGCTGGGCGATAAGATCCATGGGACTCCTTGCGTTTAAGGTGCGTTTGCAGCACAGAGCTACCAAGGATACCACCCGTCCCAAAAGACTGTTTTGGGGCCGCGCCATGAAAGCGGCCTATCTACTACGTTTGAACCGTGTGGGTCGACCATCCCCCGGTTTTCCGAAAAGTGGCAAGCCGTTTACCTGCGGTTTTTATTCCGCGAAATTTGGCATGGTTGAGGGCGATCGGTTGAACGTAGTAGATAGGCCCATTTCGTGGCGAACGAATCAAGCCGAGGTGCAAAATAGCCCCCGTCCTAGAAAAATCATCTGGTAGAGTTGACCCCGCATGATTTACAAGACGTTATGCGCCACCTACTCTTTTGCCATTTGGGGGATTGAACTTGTGAATACTTCTGTCGCCAAGAAGGCCAGCCAGGCGGTGCGCCTGCTCATGATGGTGCTCACGGCAGTTCTCATCTTCTTCTTCATCAACGTTATGCTGCTCGTCTCCGATATCCAGGGCACGGCGCGCGTGGTCAACTACGCCGGTCTGGTGCGCGGTACCACGCAGCGAATCGTTAAGCTCGAGGACGCGGGCCAGCCTCAAGATGACCTGCTCAAAGCCGTGAATTCATACATCAACGGTTTGCGTTACGGAAGTGACGACCTCAACCTCGTCCGTCTCGACGACGACGAGTATCAGGCAAAAATGACCGAGCTTGCTAATTATTTTGATGAGCTTTGCACCGAGATCAGCCGCGTGCGCGAAGTCGGCTATGAGAACACCGACATCATCTCTATGAGCGAGGAGTTCTTTGGCATTTGCGACGATGCTACGCGACTCGCAGAGGACTACTCTCAGGAGAAGGCGTCGGCGCTCAACTATCTCGAGGGCTTGGTGATCATCGACATCATGGGATTGGTGGCGGCCTTTGCGGTTGAACTTGTTCGCGCGGTGCGAACTGCCGCGCTCAATCGCGAACTGCAGAGCAAAGTCTATCTCGACGGAGCCACGGGACTGCCCAACAAGAACAAGTGCGAGGAGATCTTGGGGCAGGAGCAGTCTGTTTCCGCGGAGGCGCCCGTTGCGGTGTGCGTTTTCGACCTTAACAATCTGCATGCGGTCAATAACAGCTTTGGTCACGAGAAGGGCGACGAATACATCCGCTCTTTTGCCCGGCAGCTGGGGCGTGTGTCGTCCGAGACCTGCTTCGTGGGTCGCGACGGCGGCGATGAGTTTATCGCGGTGCTGTGGGATGCCGATCGAGCTGCCGTGGAGTCCTGTCTCGCTCGGGTTCGTGCGAACGTGAACGAGTATTCCGAGGCTCACCCCGACATGCCTATTAGCTATGCGGTGGGCTATGCGCTTTCCAGTGATTTTGATGAACCGCCTACGATGCGCGAGCTCTTTTCTCGTGCCGACAAAAACATGTACATCGACAAGAACCGCGTAAAGACAGCCGAGACAGCCGGGCCGCAACGCGAGGACCGCTAAGCCTGTAACAGAGGGCGGCTAATTTGGCATGTGGCATAGAAAAGCCCCCGCAGCTCGTGTGAACTGCGGGGGCTTTGTGCGTTGTGACGCTTTGTGTCTGGGTCGTTGAGATGAGTCGATTTGCCCCGAAAGAGGAGGGCATTGACCTTAGGGTCATGCCCGACGAATGAGCGACAAATCGGCCATCTCGGCGAGCCGAACTACTCCAGCTCAAACGCTCCGGTATAGAGCTGGTAGTAATACCCGCGCTTGGCAATCAGCTCGTCGTGGTTGCCGCGCTCGATGATGCGGCCGTGGTCCAGGCAGATGATTGCGTCGGAGTTGCGCACGGTGGAGAGACGGTGCGCGATGACAAACGTCGTGCGGCCCTCCATGAGCTTGTCCATGCCCGCTTGCACGATAGCCTCGGTGCGGGTGTCGATGCTCGACGTGGCCTCGTCCAGAATCATCGCCGGCGGATCGGCGACGGCGGCGCGGGCGATCGAAATCAGCTGGCGCTGGCCCTGCGACAGCTGGGCGCCGTTGCCGGTGAGCATGGTGTCGTAGCCGTCGGGCAGGCGGGTGATAAAGTCGTCCGCGCCGGCGAGCTTGGCCGCCGCGATGCACTCCTCGTCGGTAGCGTCCAGGTTGCCGTAGCGGATGTTATCCATCACAGTGCCGGTGAACAGGTTCACGTCCTGCAGCACCACGCCCAGCGAGCGGCGCAGGTCTGCCTTGCGGATCTTGTTGACGTTGATGCCGTCGTAGCGGATCTTGCCGTCGGCGATGTCGTAGAAGCGGTTGATGAGGTTGGTGATGGTCGTCTTACCGGCACCGGTGGCACCGACAAACGCGACCTTCTGGCCCGGCTTGGCAAACACGGACACGCCGTGCAGCACCTCGTGGTCGGGCGTGTAGCCAAAGTCGACGTTGTCCATGACCAGGTCGCCGCGCAGCGGCACGTACTCGATCTCGCCGGTGGCGCGGTGCGGATGTTTCCACGCCCACATGCCGGTGTGGTGGTCGGCCTCCTCGAGCTGCCAGGTGTCGGGGTTGACCTGCGCGTTGACGAGCGTCACGTAGCCTTCGTCGGCTTCGGGCTTCTCGTCGATGAGTTCAAAGATGCGGTCGGCGCCGGCGAGGCCCATGACCACGGCGTTGATCTGCTGCGAGATCTGGCCGATCTGTCCGCAGAACTGCTTGGTCATGTTGAGGAACGGCACCACGACGGCGATGGACAGTGCCATGCCCGAGATGCTCAGGTTGGGCACGCCCAGCGCCAGGAAAATGCCGCCGGCAAGGGCCACCAGCACGTAGAGCAGGTTGCCCAGATTCATAAGGATGGGCATGAGGATGTTGGCGTACATGTTGGCCTTCTGCGAGACCTCGAAGAGCTTTTCATTGCGCTCGTCAAAATCGGCCTCGGCGGCAGACTCGTGGCAGAATGCCTTGACGACCTTCTGGCCGTTCATGACTTCCTCGATATGGCCCTCGACCACGCCGAGCTCGGTCTGCTGCGCAATAAAGAAACGCGCGGAGTTGGAGCCGAGCAGCTTGGTCATAAAGGTCATAAAGGCGACACCGGCCACAATGACTAGGCACATCCACACGCTGTAGTACAGCATGATAAAGAATACCGTGACGATGACGATGGTCGTCATGAGCAGGTTGGGCAGCGACTGGCTGATCATCTGGCGCAGCGTGTCGATATCGTTGGTGTAGTGGCTCATGATGTCGCCGCGCTGGTGTGTGTCGAAGTAGCGGATCGGCAAGTCCTGCATGCGGTTGAACATCTTCTCGCGCAGCTTCTCGAGCGAGCCCTGCGTGACGATGGCCATGGCGCGGTTCCAGAACAGCGAGGACAGGATGCCGACGCCGTAGATGCAGGCGAGGGTGGTCACGAGCTGTGCGATCTTGGGCTGTGCAGCTTCCCAATCGCCCGACTGCCACGATTCGCTAATAATCTGCAGGGCGCTCTGAAGGAAGGTCGCGCCGATGGAGTTGATGATGGCGCAGAGCACCACGCCGACGACGACGAGGGGCAAAAGCACGGGGTAGAAGCCAAAGAGCGTCTTGATGAGGCGCGACATGGTGCCACCCTTGCGGTTGAGCGCGCGCTCGGCGGTCGTTGCCTTACTCATATGCCTCGCCTCCTTCCTGGGTCTGAGCTTGTGTTGCGGATGCCTCGGTGTCGGCTTCGACGGCCTCTTCGCCCTCGGCAGACATCTTGTTCTGCGAGGTAAAGGTCTCGCGGTAGATCTCGCTCGTCTTGAGCAGCTCATCGTGGTTGCCGATCTGCGCGATGCGGCCGCCCTCCATGACGATGATGCGGTCTGCATCCTGCACGGAGCTAATGCGCTGGGCGATGATGAGCTTGGTCGTGTTGGGCAGATAGCTTGCCAGCCCTGCGCGGATCTTGGCGTCGGTCTTGGTGTCGACGGCGCTGGTGGAGTCGTCCAGGATCAAGATCTTGGGGCGACGCAGCAGGGCACGCGCAATGCACAGGCGCTGCTTCTGACCGCCGGAAACATTGGAGCCGCCCTGCTCGATCCAGGTGTCATAACCCTTGGGGAAGCCATCGACAAACTCATCGGCGCAGGCCAGATGTGCCGCCTCGCGGACTTCCTCGTCGGTGGCGTTCGGGTCGCCCCAGCGCAGGTTTTCGGCAATGGTGCCGCTAAACAGTACGTTTTTCTGCAGCACCATGGCCACTTGGTGGCGCAGCGCGTCCAGGTCGTAGTCGCGTACGTCCATGCCGCCCACGCGCACGGTGCCTTCGGTGGCGTCGTACAGACGGGCGATGAGGTTTACAAGCGTGGACTTGGCCGAGCCGGTACCGCCGATGATACCGATGGTCTCGCCGCTCTTAATGTGCAGGTCGATATCGTCGAGCGCCTGGCGCTTCGCATGCGCGGAATACTTAAAGCTCACGTGGTCAAAGTCGATGGAACCGTCGGCAACCTCGAGCACGGGCTCGGCGGGATCGGCGATCGTGGG
>DXMX01000002.1:16760-17388 GCA_019413955.1 Collinsella sp. | reverse complement strand
ATCGTGGGCTCGGCGGCCAGCACCTCGGTAATGCGGTGCGCCGATTCGTCGGCCATGGTCACCATGACAAAGATCATCGACAGCTGCATCAGGCTCATGAGGATCGCGAAGCCATAGGTAAAGATCGAGGAGAGCTGGCCCACGTCGAACAGCGTGCCCTGGCTCGTGATGATGAGCTTGGATCCCAGGTAGATGATGATGACAAATGCGCCGTTGACGCAGATGTTCATCATGGGGTTGTTAAAGGCGAGCAGCTTCTCGGCGCGGGTGAAGTCCATCTGGACGTCGTGCGCGGCGGTGGCGAACTTCTCCTTCTCAAAGTCTTCGCGCACGTAGCTCTTGACCACGCGCATGCCGGTGACGTTTTCCTCGACGGACTCGTTAAGGGCGTCGTACTTGTGGAACACGCGCGAGAAGATGGGGCGTACCTTAAAGATGATAAAGAACAGTCCAAAGCCCAGCAGCGGAATGATGACCAGGTAGACCATGGCGACGCTGCCGCCCATGGCGTAGGCCATGGCAAAGGCAAAGACCAGCACCAGCGGCGCGCGCACGGCGATGCGGATGAGCATCATAAAGGCCTGCTGCACGTTGTTGATGTCGGTGGTGAGGCGGGTGACGAGCGAGG
>DXMX01000002.1:0-16750 GCA_019413955.1 Collinsella sp. | reverse complement strand
AGAACTCATCGATGTTGGCAAAGCTGAACGTCTGGATCTTGTAGAACAGGTCGTGACGCAGGTTCTTGGCGAAGCCGCAGCTCGCATGACTGCAGGTGACGCCGGCAGCGGCACCAAAAGCGAGCGACGTCAGTGCGATGAGCACCAAAAAGCCTGCGGTGGGAAGCATCTGGGCGACGGTGGCACCGTCTTTGATGGCGTCGATCATGTCGGCGGTGATAAACGGGATCATCATTTCGCAGAGCACCTCGCCAAGCACCAGCAGCGGCGTGGCGATCGTGACCGTCTTGTAATCGCGGATGCTTCCCATGAGGGTTTTAATCATCCAGTTCCTCCCAGGTTACGCGGATTTTTTCGAGCATCTCGGCGAGCTGTTCGCGCTCGTCGTGCGTAAGGGCGCTAAAGGCCTGTTCCCTAAAGCGAATGCGGGCTGCCTGCTCAACACGGGCCTTTTCCCATCCCGCTTCGGTCAGGCGGATGGTGAGCTGCCGACGGTCTTTGGGATTGCGACTGCGCTCGATAAGACCGCCCAGTTCGAGCTTGGACAGAATCTCGGAAAGGGACCCTGGCTTGAGGTCGAAGTGCATGCCGAGCTCCTGTTGGGACAGCTCGCCGGTCGGCTGCTTGGCGAGTAGGCAGACAATAGGCGCCTTGCCAGATATGCCGCCGCCGTGAAAATGCATGTAATGGCCGCAAAAACCCAGGCCGCTCAGGATGCGCTTGGCGAGTTTGTCTTCGGCGCTGACCGCTTCGGGTACATCCGCCGGCTGTGACGGGTCGCCGCCGGGCTCGTGCGAACAAAGGTTAAGAGGTTCATCGCACATGAATTAGTGTTGCTCCTTTCTTTAGTTAGGTAGTGGAATTGTTTTGTGCCTAACCAATTTAGGAGTGTGAGAAATCAATGTCAAGGTGCCAAACTAGTGGTTACGCGGTTTTACCAAACCGCGTAACGGCTCGACGCTGCAAGCGTTCCTAAGCGGCAATCTGTGATTCCGCCACGGTCCGCTTTGGTGCATGTGATCCCTTGGGGACGGAGGAAAAGGGATCATTTTCCGTAACCTTTCCGCAACAATTTGCCCTTCGCACTGCTCGACTCCGCTCGCAACGTCCCCTGCGCTACACTTAGTTGCACTGTGGCGCCGTTGCGCCGCGCCCGATCCAAGGGGGACACTCATGAAGAATACTCAGCTGCTGCTGATCAACGACATGTGCGGCTACGGCAAGGTTGCGCTTTCCGCCATGCTGCCGGTGCTGTCGCACATGGGCTACCGTATCCATAACCTGCCGACGGCGCTCGTTTCCGACACGCTCAACTACCCCAAGTTCTACATCCACGACACCACCGAGTACGTGCGCCAAAGCCTCGCTATCTGGGAAGAGCTCGGCTTTGAATTCGACGCCATCTCGACCGGCTTTATCGTGACCGAGGAAGAGACACGCATCATCTCGGACTTCTGCCACCGCCGTGCGCAAAAAGGCACCAAGGTGTTCGTCGACCCCATCATGGGCGACAACGGCAAGCTCTATGCGGGCGTGCCCGAGTCCACGATCGGTCTCATGAGGCACCTGCTCGAGTGCGCCGACTACGCGGTTCCCAACTACACCGAGGCCTGTTTGCTCACCGACACGCCTATCGTCGAGCAAATTACGCCCGATGAAGCCCGCGCCCTTGTGGACGCCGTGCGCGAGCTGGGTGCCAAGTCGGTGGTCATTACGAGCGCCGTGGTCAATGGCACGAACGCGGTTATTGGTTACGACCATGTGGCGGGGGAGTACTTTACGATTCCCTTTGAGCTCATTCCGGTCTATTTCCCGGGCACGGGCGACACGTTCTCGGCGGTGCTCGTCGGCCGCGTTATGGCCGGTTGGAGCCTTCAGCGCGCGACGAGCGATGCCATGCGCGTGGTAGCGGAGCTTATCGAGCGCAATGCCGACCAAGAGGACAAGTCCGCCGGCCTGCCCATCGAGGCCTGCCTGGATGTGATTGACCATGAGTAATGCTGGCGAGGGCGGCATCAAGCCTGCGGGCGATAACAAGCCGCTCGGCGCGCCGCGTGGCAAGCGTCCGCGTATCCGCGTGAGCTGCGTGGACCAGCTGGGTGCGTGCCGCTGCCACCATGGTCACAAGCCGGGCGACGTTTTTGACTTCGACCGAGACCGCGGCAAGATGTGCGCCATGGCCTGCCATGTGGGCTTTCCCTATATCGATATCCTGCGCTATGGCGGAACTGTGCCTGGCAACGAGCCCGGTACGGCAAAGTTCTGCTGCCCCGAGGTCGATACGCTGAACGTCTGGCTTGCCGAGATCGTTGACGAGTAGTCGAGCGCAATGTGTCAAAGGGACAGCCCCTTTGACACATTCGCCGGTGGTGCCCCTTCTTTTGCTTATAATCTCAAATCTCTGCATTTCATTTGATTTTAGGTTCTAAAAATTCTGCGTTTCATCGATAATCAAGCGTATAAAACTTTGCATTTCATTTGATGACACTGAGGAGAGAGCCTATGCTGCGCAGGAAAATAGCGGCAGAGCTGGAGCGTTGGCTGAAGTCTGCCGAGCAAAAGGCCTTATTCATCACGGGTTCTCGCCAGATCGGCAAAAGCTATTCGATTCGCGCATTTGGCAAAGCCAGCCATGCAACCTACATCGAGCTTAACCTCATGGAAAACCGCCAGGCAAAAGATGCTCTTCTCGAGGCGCGGAATGCCGATGATTTCATCAGCAGGGTGACGCTTCTTTCGGGAAAGTCGATTGCGCCAGGCAAAACGCTCGTGTTTATCGATGAGGTCCAAGAGGCCCCCGACATCATGACGATGGCAAAGTTCCTTGTTGAGGACGGGAGGTGCCGCTGGGCGTTTTCGGGGTCAATGCTCGGGACTCAGTTCAAGGGCGTCAGGTCCTATCCCGTGGGGTATGTTCACGAGCTTAGGATGTTCCCGCTCGATTTTGAGGAGTTTTGCTGGGCAATCGGGGTGAGCGAGGGGGCTCGCCAAACGATACGTGACGCGTGTATCAGCGAGAGGCCCATTCCTGATTACATTCATGACGCGATGATGGCAAACTTCAGGACCTATACCGTTGTCGGCGGAATGCCGGAGGTCGTGCAGCGTTTCCTTGACACGCAGGGCGACCTTGCCTCTGTTCGTCAGCTACAGTCAGAGCTCAACGAACAGTACCGGCGGGATATCTCCAAGTATGCAAGCGGGCGAGCCCTTCAGGTGCAGAGCATCTACGATCAGCTCCCTATTATGCTCGAGGGCGAAAACAAGCGCTTCGTGCTCAATTCCATTGACCCCAAGGCTCACTACGAGAAGTATCAGCGAGATTTTGTATGGCTTGTCGATGCCGGCGTTGCTCTCAAAGCCGATATCGTAACCGAGCCAAAATCGCCCCTGCTCAAGACGGCGCGGCCATCGCAGTTCAAGCTATATCAATCGGATACGGGCATGTTGATGGCGCGTTACCCCGTTGGAGTCGCCCAGGCGGCGTATCTTGATAGCAAGGAGCCCAACCTGGGCGGCATTTACGAAAACGTGGTGGCCCAGCAGCTGGCTGCCCAAAATCGCCAGCTTTACTACTATCAGACAAAAAAGCGCGGTGAAGTGGACTTTGTGGTCGATGGACCGGATGGGACGGCTGTTCCGATCGAGGTTAAATCGGGCTCCTATTACCACGCGCACGCTGCGCTCGGTCATGTGCTTGATACGGCTGAATATGGCGTAAGGCTCGGGATTGTTTTCTCGAGAGGCAACGTTGAGCGCAACGGAGCGGTTCTCTATTTGCCGCTATATGCGACCTGGGCCCTTTCGGATGTTTTGGGCGACTCCTGTGCCAAGGGGATTAAGCTGGAGGTCAAGCCGGTCTAGGGCCAGTCCCTTTGTCACATTCATGAGTGTGGATTTTCTCCCACCGAGATAACGAGCGTGGATTTTCTCCCGTTTAGAGCGCGCTCGAACGCTCAAAGTGGGAGAAAATCCACGCTCGTTTTATGCCGATGGCGTGGCCCGTGTGCCCGCGCCGCCCGAGCGCCTACAGCTGCTCGAGCATAGCGGTGCAACCGGCGAGTACATCGCGGTAGGTGGCGTCGAAATTGCCGGTGTACCAGGGATCGGCCACGTCGCCGGGGCGATCGGTCCAATCGAGCAGGCGCGAGATCTTGCCATCGGGGTCCTTCCCAAAAATTCGGTACAGGCCGCGGGCGTTCTCGTCGTCCATATAGACAATGTGGTCCCAGTCGCCATACTCCGCGCGACGCACCTGGCGTGCGCGGTGGGCAACGACGGGAATCCCGACTTCGCGCAGCTTGGCGACTGTGCCATGGTGTGGCGGGTTGCCAAGCTCCTCGGTCGAAGTCGCGGCGGAATCGATGACAAACTCCGTCTCGCGCCCAGCGCGGCGCACGAGCTCGGTAAACACCGACTCGGCCATCGTCGAGCGGCAGATGTTTCCATAGCAGATGAACAGTACACGTTGCATATGCGGTTTCCTTTCGATCGCCATCATCGAGCTCGAGTATCGCATCTACGCCTGCGCCATCGCCCTCTTGCGTTCCCAGCGAGCCAACTTAATCGTCACCAGCGTAAGCACCCAGGCCACAAGCGAGAACGCGGCACTCACTGCGCCTACATATGCAATGCCAACGCTGCTTACCACGGCGCCGCCCACTGCGGTGCCAAACGAGATGCCGACGTTAAACGCCATGGGCTCAACCGAACTTGCGAGTACCATCGACTTGGGATGGCGGCTGCGTGCCACGTCCATAAAGTGCGTGATGCACGACACCGAGAACAGGTACATGAGCAGCGCCAGGCTAAAGACAAAGACCAGCGCGAGCGGCATGGTGCCGCTCACAGCAAACAGTCCGAGTAACGCTGCAGCCTGCAGCACAAACGTCACGAGTAGCGCCTTCATGCCAAAGCGCGCATCGATCCATCCGCCCAGGATGTTCGAGATCAGGCAGAACACGCCGTAGGCCATGAGCGTGGTACTGGCTTCGACCGTGCCCATGCCCAGCACCTGCTCCAGATAAGGCGTCACGTAGCCGTAGAATACGTAGACCGAGCCCACGCCAAACAAGAAGATGAGCATGCCGGTGATGATGCTCGGCTCGCGTAGTAGCCCCGCCTGCTCGCGGAAGGTGGCGGGCTCATCGGTCTGCCCGGCGCGAGGCATAAACGCCACGAGCGCGCTACAGATCAAAACGGCAAAGGTCAGCGTGCCGTACATGGCCACGTGCCAATCGAGTGTGTCGGCCACAAACTTGCCAATCGAGGTCACAAAGACCATCGCCACGGAAAACGCGCCGTACACGACCGAGATGGCAAGTGAGGTTTGCTGCGGGGATAGCAGCTCAGGGATGTACGTCACGCCCACGGCGAGCAGCGCACCCGAGACAGAGCCCAGGACAATGCGTGAGATAAACAGCACCTGGAAGTTGGGAGCCAACGCCATGACCAGGTTGCCGAGCACAAAGACGACGCTATAGCACACGAGCAGCTGGTAGCGGCGGAATCGCCCCGTGCTGAGCGCGAGCACCGGCGTCGCGATAGCGTAGACGAGCGCAAACACGCTGATGAGCTGGCCCGCAGTGGCAAGTGATATGCCGAGTTCCGTTGCCAAGTCGCTTTCGATGCCGATGACCACGAACTCGGAGCAGCCGAGCGAGAATCCCAACAGCACGAGCAGCGCCAGGCAGAGCTTGGTGCGCGCGGGGGAGAGCGCGGCGGCGGTTGGCTTACTTTTAGGCGTGGTTGCGGCGGTCAAGGTTGTCACTCCAATGTCGCATGAATAAGCGGGATTCAATCCCTGCAACTCTAACAGAATGTGACAAAGGGGCAGTCCCTTTGTCACATGGAGGGCTTGCCTGTATAGTCGCAATACAGGCGAAGATGGTCTCAGGTACATCGCGGGCGGCAGGAGATCCCATGGGTATGCACACGACAAAGGTTGCAGTGGGCGAGGGCAAGTTTGCGCTCGAGGCCCAGCTGACGGTGACGCCGCGAGGCATGGCGGTGTACGCCTGCTCGCCGGAGTTTGCGCACCTGGGCGCCACGGCGCAGGCCATTCCGCGCCCCGAGCCCGGCCGTACGGCAACGGTGAGCATCCTGGCCGTTCCGTGCCATCGAGACGAGATCCCGGCGCACGATATCGCGGCGGCGCTGGCCGCGCGCTTTGGCGTGCCGGTAGTTGCAAGCACGGGTTTTCATGTTGAACAAGCGAGCGGTGACGACCTGCAGCGCGTGCTCGACACCACCAAGGAGCTCATCGCCGCGCTCGAGGAAGCCGCAGCCCGCATTCTGCGCGCCGGCTGGGATGAGGGCGGTGCGGGCACCGAGGTCGTGGCGGTCGATGCTGCGACCGGCGAGGCGCTTGGCCCTGTCGACCGCATCGAGGCCCATGCTGGTGAGGGCATCCTGCATCAGGCATTTCTGACGCTTTTGGTCGAGGGCCGGGGCGAAGACGCGCGCCTGCTGCTCTGTCGCCGCAGTCCGCTCAAGCGCCTGTGGGGCGGGGTGCTGGCCGATAGCTGCGCCGGCCATCCGCTCCCCGGGGAAGACGTCGCGGCCGCCACGGCGCGCCGCATCAACGAAGAGCTCGGCATTACGCGCGAGCCCGATCAGCTCAAGCACCTCGGACACGTGGTGTACCGCGAGGACCACGGCGACGGTCGCTGCGAGTGCGAATGGTGCGAGGTCTACCTTGCCCATGTTGAGCCGGGCGAGCTGCATATCAACCAAGAGGAGATCTCGGAAGTGCGTCGCGTGGCTCCGTCCGAGCTCAAAGGCTACCTGCAGGGTCACCCCGAGCAGCTGGCCCCCTGGCTCCGCGAGGCCCTCGGCGACCCATTCATCCGCACGGCCCTCGCTATGTAAAAAAGACAGTCCCTTTGCCACATCCAAACCGTCACAACATTCGGCGAAAATCTCGAAAACGAGGAAAAGCGTCGAATGTTGTGACGGTTTTTGTCTAGGGAATCGCTTCTCATCCAAAAAATCCGCTTGACTGTATTGCCGCAACACAGCGCAACGTAAGGGGTGTCCGATAACGGGCGCCCCTTTTTAAGCGGCAACATGGCTGCGAATTCGGAGCGCCCCCAACAAGAAAGGTGGGGAGATGGAAGCGGAAAAGAAGGCGTTTAAGATCACCAAGCGCGAAATTGGCTTTGTGCTGGGTATCGTTGTCTTTTTCTGGTGAAGTTTCTTCCTTTGGCGGAGCTGAGCTCGACGGTCGAGCTCACGGTCGGCGGTCAGACCTGTCTGGCACTGACGCTCGCCACGGTGGTGTTCTGGGCATGCGGCGTGGCACAGCCGGGCTTTGTGGGCCTGCTCTACTGCGCACTGCTCGTCCTGTTCAAGGTGTGCGTGGACGACACGGGCGCCGCGAGCATCTCGGCGACGGTCGCCTCCACGTTTAGCTCGTGGACCAAGGCCACCATGTGGCTCGTCATCGGCGCCTACCTCATCGCCAGCGCGGTCAAGGAGTCGGGCCTGGGCGAGCGCATCGCCTACGCGTTCATGCTCAAGTTCGTGCGCGACGCCAAGTCGCTCATCATCTCGATCTTCGCGCTCACCTTTGTGCTGTCGCTGCTGATCCCGCATCCGTTCCCCCGCGCCTTCCTCATCCTCGCCGTCGTCTCGGTCATCGCCGAGTCCGCCGGCTACGGTGACGACGACAAGGGCAAGCTCGGCTTCCTCGTGTTTGCCGCTGCCGCCCCGGGTTCCATGTTCTTCCTGACGGGCGACTCCACGCTTAACCCGCTCGTTGCGCAGTACAGTGCCGAGGCCGGCGGCATGAGCCCGTCCTTCGTCGACTGGTTCCTGTACATGAGCGTGCCTATGCTGGTTGCGCTGCTGTGCACCCTGTTCCTGGGCCTTTTCCTCTTTAAGCCCAGCAAGGAGCTCGTCTACGATCGCGAGCAGATCGTGGCCAAGCAGGCCGCGCTCGGCAAGCTCTCCGTCAAGGAGATCCGCACCATCGTGTGGCTTGTCATCGCCATCGCGCTGTGGCTCACCGTCTCGGGCGACTATATCGGCTGGGTCACCCTGGCCATTGGCGTTGCTCTCGCCATGCCCATCATCGGCGAAGTCCTCACTCCCGCCAGCTGGAACGCTGTCGACATCAAGTCCCTCATGTTCCTGACGGCCGCCATGGCCGTGGGCTCCGTGGGCGGTGCCACCGGCATGAACGCCTGGATCGCCGACGTCGTGCTCCCCAGCTCCGTGCCTGAGAACATCTTCCTGTTCGCCCTGCTCGTCGCCGCGCTTTCCATGATCATCCACATGTTCATGGGCTCGGTCATGGCCGTGCTCGGCGTGTGCGTGCCGGCATTTATCAGCTTTGCCGCCGGCTCCAGCGTGAGCCCACTCGCCGTGGCGCTCATCGTCTTCACGTCCATCAACATCCACTACATCCTGCCGTTCCATAACCTGCCGATCCTTATCGGCGAAGGCAAGGACGCCGGCGGCTACACCTCCAAAGAGGCTATGCGCATGGGCATCCCCCTCACCGCGGTCGTCTTTGTCGTCGTGCTGGTCGAGGCCGCCTGGTTCCACCTCTTTGGCCTGATGTAAGCGGTCGAGCGCCCCGGCTGTAAGCAGCCAAGCGCTTGAACTTCGAGTGGTCGAGCGCTCCATTTGTGAGCGCCGCGGCCCCATTACGTTACCCCGTCCGGCGGCACCCCGTCGCCGGACACTCTCCCGAAAGGAGTACGCCATGTCCACTACCGATGCTTCCCAGATCCACGACCTGCGTTCCGCGCTCGACTTTTTGCGTGAGATGCCGGGCCAGCTGCTCGAGACCGACACCCAGGTCGATCCCGATGCCGAGGTCTCGGGCGTCTACCGTCACGTCGGTGCTGGCGGCACCGTCATGCGCCCGACCAAAGAGGGTCCGGCGATGGTCTTCAACAACGTCAAGGGCTTTGACGACGCCAAGGTCTGCATCGGTATGCTTGCCAGCCGCAAGCGCGTTGCCGCCCTGCTCGACCTGGACGAGGAGCACCTGGGCCTCGAGATCGGCAAGCGCTTCGAGAACCTGATCGCCCCCGAGCAGATCGCCGAGGGCAAGCACGTCGACTGCCAGGAGGTCGTGTACAAGGCGACCGACGAGGGCTTTGACCTGCGCAAGATCGTTCCCGCTCCCACCAACACGCCCGTTGACGGCGGCCCCTACATCACCATGGGCCTCGCCTATGGCACGAGCCCCGATGGCACCCAGTCCGACGTAACCATCCACCGCTTCTCCTGCGTCGACAAGGACAAGCTCGCCATGTGGATCACCCCGGGCAGCCGTCACCTGGGTGCGTTCTTTGACGAGTACTGCCAGCGCGGCGAGGATATGCCCATCTCCATCTCCATCGGCCTGGACCCCGCCGTGTACATGTGCTGCGGCTTCGAGGCTCCCACCACGCCGCTCGGCTTCAACGAGCTGCAGATCGCCGGCGCCCTGCGCGGCCGCGCCGTCGAGCTTGCCGACTGCGTCACCGTTCCGCAGAAGTGCATTGCCAATGCCGAGTACGTGCTCGAGGGCTACCTCATGCACGACGAGACCATCAACGAGGATGTCAACGGCCACGGCTACGCCATGCCCGAGTTCCCCGGCTACACCGGTGGCGCCAAGGTCTGCCCGGTGATCAAGATCACCGCCGTCACCACGCGCGTCAACCCCATTATGGAGAGCTGCATCGGCCCTTCGCACGAGCACGTGTCCATGGCCGGTATCCCCACCGAGGCCTCCATCTACAAGATGGTCGAGACCGCTATCCCGGGCCGCCTGCTCAACGTTCACGCCGCTCCCTGCGGTGGCGGCAAGTTCGTTGCCATCATGCAGTTCAAGAAGTCGAGCAAAAATGACGAGGGCCGTCAGCGCAACGCCGCCATGCTCGCCTTCTCGGCGTTCTCCGAGCTCAAGCACGTCATCCTTGTCGACGAGGATGTCGACATCTTCGATATGAGCGACGTGATGTGGGCCATGACCACGCGCTTCCAGGCCGACGTGGACCTCATCACCATCCCCGGTTGCCACTGCCACGTGCTCGATCCGTCCAACGACCCCGCGTTCGATCCTTCGATCCGCGAGCACGGTATCGCCTGCAAGGCCATCTTCGACTGCACGGTTCCGTTTAACCTCAAGAAGAACTTCATCCGCTCGCAGTTCATGGAGATCGACAAGGACAAGTGGGCCGCCGAGCTCGCCTTCTAGTAAGTAGCCCTACCAAGTAGTTAAGGAGTTGTCATGCCTGAGTCTTCTGTTCGTCCCCGTCGCATTGTCGTTGGCGTGTCTGGCGCCAGCGGTGCGGCACTGGGCCTTGAATGCCTCAAATGCCTGCGCCAGGCCGGCGCTGAGTCGGCGCTTGTCGTCACGCGCGGGGGAGAGATCACCATCGAGCAGGAGCTCGGCATGACGCTCGACGAGTTTGCGTGCTATGCCGATGTGGTCTACGACAACAAGAACATTGGCGCTGCCATCGCAAGCGGCACCTATCCGGTCGACGGCATGATCGTGGCTCCCTGCTCCATGAAGACGCTCGCCGGCATCGCGAGCGGCTACAGCGAAAACCTGTTGCTGCGTGCGGCCGATGTGCAGATGAAAGAGCAGCGCCGCCTGGTGCTTATGGTGCGCGAGACGCCCTTCAGTGCGATCCATGTCGACAACATGGCACGCCTGGCGCGCGTGCCGGGTGTCATGCTCATGCCGCCCATGCTCACGTTTTACAACGGCCCCGCCACGCTCGATGAGGCGGTGCATCACATCGCCGCCAAGGCACTCGAGGCCGTCGGCGTGTCGTGCGCCAACTATAAGCGCTGGTCATAGGCATCTTTAGGGTAGGATACGAGTAGTGTTTGAGCCCGCTGCCCCTGTGGGCGGCGGGCTTTTCGTGTCAAAGGGTGTGTCGGGAGGACCTATGCAGACGGGTATGTATGCGATTAGCGAGATGGCGAGCTTGTTTAACGTTTCGCGCCAAACGCTCATCTACTACGACAAGATCGGTCTGTTTAAACCCGCCGTGGTTAACGAAAAAGGCTACCGTTTCTATTCGCCCACGCAGATCCCGCTCATGCGTCTGATCTGCATGCTGCGCGACTTGGGACTGGAACTCGATGAGATCGATCGCCTGACCTCGACGTTCGACATTGGAGAGATGACCGATCACCTGCGCTCGCGGGTGCAGGCGCTCGACGAGCAGATTGCCGGGCTCAAAGCCGAGCGCGCGAGCGTGCAGGAGCGGCTGAGTTTTTACGACGAGGCGGTCTATTGGCGCGAGCGCGAGGGCAAACCGGAGCTCAAGCAATTCGAGCGCCGCTACGTGGTCTTTGAGGAGTTCCCGAGCGATATCGAGCGTGGCCGCTCGATGCTGCACCCCACGCTCATGCGGGCGATTCTGCGCATGCGTGCGCTCACGGGCACACGCCCCATGCGCGGTTGGGGCGCCATGCTGCGTCGCGAGGCGCTGCATTCCGACGACCCCATCGCCGGTGCCGGTTCCTTTGCCGTGTTGCCGCGTGGTGCCGAGGAAATACTGCCGAGCGATCCTGCCGAGCTGGCGGAGATTGGCGTCGAGGTGCTGCCCGAGGGCACGTACCTGTGCATGAGTCGCTGGGGCATGCCGTACGAGCCCGAGGGTATCCGCGCCATCGTGGCCTGCATGGACAGGCACGCGCTCCAGCCCATCGGCAATGCTTTCGATTTTTGCTACCTGGACACCACGAGCTACGACGAGTCTCACCAAGAGGACTTCTGCTGTATCCAAATCCCCGTCGCCCTCAAATAACTTGCGGTGAAATAGTCCCTAAATAGCTCGAGTGGGCGTGCAAACAGGAACTATTCCACCGCAACTTCGATGCGACAAAGGAGCAGTCCCTTTATCGCATTCCGTGCGAGCTCCAGCGCCATCTGCGGGTATAAGGCTAACAAGTGTTTATTTGCGAGGCCTAAGGGGCGCCCCGTATGGATATCGATAACTTTGAATGGTGGTATAGCGAGGGCGAGGCTCCGGACGAGGAGTGGGACGAGCCCGCGCCGCGTGACGCGTCGAGCGACGAGGACGAGACCGGCAACGATGCCGTCGAGATGGACGCCGCCTCCGACCCCGTCGAGCCCCTGACCTTTGAACAGGCTTGGGCCCAGGCCGAGGCCGACGAGGCAAAGGCCGATGCCACGGCCACGCTGGGTGAGCCAGCCGACATGTCCATTTCGCCGGCAAAGACCCCGCAACCGCGCCACACCATCGACCCCGGCAGTACGGCATCTTTCAGCATTCTCGACGTGCCCGCGCAAGGCGCCCAGGCGCCTGCGCCCACGCATCGCCCCGACCTGGCTCGTGAGGAAGACGCGGGCCGCCGTTCTCCGCTCGGCCCCATCCTCATCGCCTTCATGGCCGGCGTTATCGCCTGCTCGGCAATCGGCAGCATCTGGGGTCATGTCGAGCGGCAGCGCCAAGACGCCGCCAAGGTCGAGATGTCCGTCGAGCAATCGCTCAGCCGCACGCGCTCGGTGCATGTGTCGGTCGAGGTTAAGGACGGCGCGACGTGGGATACCGCGCGCGGCGACAGCCAAATGCTCGTCCATATCGTGGGCCGCACGCTCAGGGGACAAGCAATCGACGAGTACCAATACGTTAATTCCGAAGGTGACGGTATCGAGCTCAAGCCCGGCGACTACGAGCTCACGGTCGATGAGCCGCCCGTCGCCACCGACGGCACGCGTTACCGCGCCTCAAAGCGCATGGTTCCGGTGAGTTTTAATTCACAGGCTCCCGACACGGTCGATAGCACGCCGCAGGGCGGGTTTGACCTTTACGCTATTGCTCAATAACTGTGCCTGCCGCTCAGCCCCGCCGCCAAGAGTGGGACAATAACCCTCGACACTGTTGTTTACTTTTGGAGGAAGTAGTATGTCCACCGTCACTACCATCAAGCGCGGCGACCTCACCGCAGCCATCGATTCCATGGGCGCCCAGCTCACGAGCCTTGCCCTCAACGGCAACGAGTATCTGTGGCAGGGCGACCCGGCCTTTTGGGGCAAGCACGCGCCTATCCTGTTCCCCATCGTGGGATCGCTGCGCAACAACACGGCGACGTCTGCCGCCGGCACCTGCGAGATGGCGCGCCACGGCATCGCGCGCATTGTCGAGCACAAGATCGTCGGGGTGTCGGAGGACGGTTCGTCCGTTACCTACGAGCTCACCGACACGCCCGAGTCTCTCAAGGCGTTCCCGTTCCACTTTAAGCTCAACATGACCTATGCCCTGACCGGCGACGCCACCCTCACGCAGACCTTTGCCGTCGCCAACACCGGCGACGTGGACCTGCCGTTCTCGGTGGGCGGCCACCCCGCATTCAACGTGCCCGCCCCCGGTGCCGAGGACGAGGCGTTCGAGGACTACGAGCTGGCGTTTACCGAGGCTTGGACTAACGAGGCCCCCGTCATCACGCCCGATGGCCTTATGACGTTCGAGGGTAGCTACAAGGCTCCCGACAACTCGGACGTGCTGCCCATCACGCACCGCAGCTTCGATAACGATGCCATCATGTTCACCGATACTCCGGGCTCCACGCTCACGCTGCGCGGCCGCAAGTCGGGCCACGGCGTCAAGATCGACTTTGAGGGCTTTAAGTACATTGGCGTGTGGTCTGCCGCCAACGACGCTCCGTTTGTGGCGCTCGAGCCCTGGACCGGTCACACCACCATGGACACCGAGGACGACGTCTTTGAGCACAAGGTCAACACCATCACCTTGGCTCCCGGCGCTACCGATAAACGTAGCTTTAGCGTCACCTTGCTCTAGAGGTTCCGCCGTTCTGACGAACGGCGGACCGGTCGACGCTGCGCGCCGCCCAGGGCGACAATTTGTCATTCAAAAGGCAGGGCATGACCAGGAGGTCTATGTCTTGCCTTTTTCATGCCTAGTCGTTGGGGACGTTCTTGTTTGACTAGTCGTTTAAGAACGTCCCCAACGACTATCAATCGTTTTCAGTTCGTAAACTTGTATATATGCATTTATATATGCATTTGCTGGAGGTAGCGCTGAGCGGTATCCTGTTAAGTCGTCAGCATACGATTCAACAGGGAAGGCAGATTATGCATTCTCCCCAACAGTGCGATGCGCAGCGCCAGCCGGTATGCAGCCGTCGCATCTTTTTGGGTAGCGCTCTCGCTGCGAGCGCTTCCGTCGTCGCCGGCGCGCTCGCCGGCTGTCAGCGTCCGTCCACGCTCAAAGTGGTTCAGCCCACGACGGGCGGCGGTCGCGACGACCTGTCCGATTCCGTGATCGGCAAGGATAAGATCCGCATTGGCATGGAGGCGGCCTACGCCCCGTACAACTGGCAGGTCTCCGAAGCCAGCGAGTACACCATTCCCATCGACAACGTGCAGGGCGCCTATGCCGATGGTTACGACGTGCAGATCGCCAAGATCGTCTGCAAGGCCCTTGGTGGCGAGCCCGTCGCCGTCAAGCAGAGCTTCTCGGGTCTTATCGATTCGCTCAACAACGGCCAGATCGACCTCATCATTGCCGGTATGAGCGCCACACCCGAGCGCGAGGAGTCCGTCGGCTTTTCCGACCCGTACTTCATTGGCTACTTTGGCCTGTTCGTAAAAGAGGGCTCGCCCTACCAAAACGCCACCAAGCTCAGCGACTTTAGCGGCGCCACGGTACTCGGCCAAAAAGACACCATGCTCGATACCGTCATCGACGAGATCCCGGGCGTTGTCCACAAGAACCCGGTCGATTCGGTTCCCACGGTGTTCTCGAACCTGCTGCAGGGCACCTGTGACGCCGTGACGTACAACACCGAGAATGAGAAGGGCTATATGGCCCAAAACCCGGGTATCGTGCCGATTCAATTTGCCGAGGGCGAGGGCTTTAAGCAGGAGGTTACGGCAAACGTCGGCTGCCGCAAGGGCTCGGACAAGCTGCTTAAGCTCATCGACAAGACACTCAAGGACATTAGCCAAGAGGAGCGCGACCAAATGTGGGACGCGTGCCTCGATCGTCAGCCGGCATAGGGAGGCAGCATGAAAACCATCAATCGTCTGGCCTCCTTTATCAAGGCCGACCATCGTTATGTGTACCTGGGCACGAGCGTCATCGCGGCGCTCGGTCTGGTGTTTAGCCAACGCAATCCTACGCCGCTGAGCTTCTTGGCGCCTACGGGCGTGTTCCAAGACTGCCTCTGGGCAATCCTTTGGGCCTGGCTCGTCGTGTCGGCGGCGGCGCTGGTCACCAAACTCATGCACTGGAACGACTATCGCGAAAAGTCGCCGTTCGCATCCGAGCGCTTTCGTCGCGGCGCGCGCCTGGGCAGCTATGTCGTCGTTGCTATTGCGGCGATCTTCTTTATCGACCGTTGCGTCATGTCGTTTATCGACCTGGTGCAGGTGAGCATTGTCTCGGATTCCAACCCCAGCGACTTTTTGTCGAGCCTGGTCTACATGACCTACAAGAGCGGCGACTTCTTCATTCGCGGTATCGAGATCACCATCGCGCTTGCCACCTTCGGCACTGTCATCGCATTCTTCCTGGCACTGCTCTTTGTGTTCCTGCGTATTCAGACGTTCGACCGCGTGGATAACGACCTGGTGCGCTTCTTTAAGAGCATCGGCCGCGGCTTTGCGACCGTCTACTCCACCATCGTGCGCGGCACGCCCATGATGGTTCAGGGCCTGCTCATCTACTATGCGGGCTTCACCGTTTTGCGTGGCATGGGCTTCGAGACCGCTCAGGCCAACCAGATTTGGAGTACCTTCACCGCTGGCCTCGTCACCATCTCGCTCAACTCCACCGCCTACATGATGGAGGTCCTGCGCGGCGGCATCGAGTCCATCGATCCCGGCCAGGCCGAGGCGGCGCGCTCGCTGGGTCTGTCGCAGTGGCAGGCCATGCGCAAGGTCGTGTTCCCCCAGGGCATTAAAAACGCGATCCCGGCACTCACCAACGAGCTCATCATCAACATCAAGGATTCGTCGGTGCTCTCGGTTATCGGCGTGTTCGACCTTATGTACGCCACCACCACCGTCGCCGGCGTGTACTATCGCCAGATGGAAGTCTACTGCGTGGCGCTCGTGGTCTACCTGATCCTGACGCTTGTGGCAAGTCGCCTGCTCGAGGCCTTTGGCAAAAAGCTCGGCGCCGAGGCCCCGGCCACGCTGCCCAGCTCCAACTAGGCTCAAGACGAGGAGAATCATCATGGCAGATACCGCCACTACCGGCGCCGCGGCCGCCGTTCAGACCAATGAGCCGCTCATCCGCGTCGAGGGCCTGCGCAAGAGCTTCGGTTCGCTCGAGGTGCTCAAGGGCATCGACCTGTCCGTCAATCCCGGTGAGGTCGTCACTATTATTGGCGCCTCGGGCTCGGGCAAGTCGACCTTCCTGCGCTGCCTCAACCTGCTCGAGACCCCGGACGCGGGCCACATCTGGTTCCACGGCCAGGACCTCACGGCCGAGCGCTGCAACATCAACAAGCTGCGTGAGGACATCGGCATGGTGTTCCAGGGCTTTAACCTGTTCAACAACATGGACGTGCTCGACAACTGCACACTCGCGCCCGTCACGCTCAAAAAGATGAGCAAGGCCGAGGCTGAAAAAATTGCGATGGAGCATCTGACGAGCGTGGGACTCGAAAAGTTCGCGCACGCCGCCGTGGGTCGCCTGTCCGGTGGTCAAAAACAGCGCGTGGCCATCGCGCGCGCCCTGTGCATGAATCCGCAGATCATGCTGTTCGACGAGCCGACCTCCGCACTCGACCCCGAGAT
>DXMX01000019.1:27150-30283 GCA_019413955.1 Collinsella sp. | reverse complement strand
AGCGAAAACGCCCCTAAGCGAGCAAGGTGACGTGAAAGAGGAGGGCATTGACCTTTTGGTCATGCCCGACGATTGAACGTCAGATTGCCGCTTAGGGGCGTTTGCAGCGTCGCGCCGTTACGCGGTTTGGTAAAACCGCGTAACCCTACAGTTCAGTCACGACAACGCTGTTGTAGATCTCGTCCCAGCGGTCCATGACCAGGTGGCCAGTCTTGGGATCCATGGCGTTGAGCTTGCCGCAGGTATTGGCGGTCTTGAGCACCGTGATGTCGTCGGCACCAGCAGCAATGGCATGCGCAAAGCCGGCGATGGTCGAGTCGCCGGAACCCGTCGCGTTCACTGCCGCAATCGCGGGCGTCTTGGCGCGGAACGCGCGACCCTCATGGAAGCCCACCGAGCCGGCAGTGCCCATCGAAACGACAACCCAAGGGATACCGGCAAAGCGGCCATCGGCGGCAAGCGCCTCACGCAAGGCATCGATATCATCGGTCGTAAAGGACGTACCTAGCAGGCCATTAATCTCGGTCAGGTTGGGCTTTACGAGCTCAGGCTTAGCGTCGGACTCCAGCGCGGCCTCCAGCGATGCACCCGAGGTGTCGAGCAGCACCTTAGCGCCCGCCTCCTCGGCGATCTTGACGAGCTCGGCATAGTAGCCGGCATCGACGCCACGCGGCAGCGAGCCCGAAAGCGTCACAACGTCCGCCTTCGCTGCAAGCTCGGCGAACTTGGCCGTAAAGGCCTCGAGCTCGGCCGGGGCGATCTGCGGGCCGCTCTCCAGCAGCTCGGTCTGATTACCCTCGTGCAGAATATTCAGGCAAATGCGCGTCTCACCGGCGATGGGCACAAAGTCATTCTTGACGCCATCGGCATCCATGAGCTCGGCCATATAGGCACCCATGTGGCCGCCAAGCAGGCCGGTCGCGAGCACGTCGTCACCCAGCTGCAGCAGCACACGGCTCACGTTGAGGCCCTTGCCACCAGCGGTCTTTTCGGGCATCACGCGGTTAACATCGTCGATGATCAGCTTGTCGAGCTGATAGCGCGTATCAATCGACGGGTTCATGGTAACGGTCAGAATCATGTTGAACTCCTGTTCCGGGGCGGCATAACCCGCCCCAAACATACGATAGCTCGTTAAAGGATCTCGATCTCAAAGCCGCGGGTGACGGTCTCCCCCGGCTTGGCCACCAGGCAGCCGCGCTTGTGCTCCAGAATATCGTCCTCGTCGGAGCAGGTGGACAGGCCGCCCCACGGTTCCACGGCCACAAAGTCGCCCTCGGGCTTGCTCCACACAATCAGGTACGGCATATCGGGGAACGTCAGGCGCACGCCCTTGTCCTCGGTCTTCTTGGTCAGCGTAACCACGCGGCTCTCGAGCACGTCGAAGATGGTCTCCGCGAAGTCAAAGAGTTCATGGGTAAGCGGCAGGTTCTGGCCGATCATGGGGTTCTTGCTGCGATGCTCAACATCAATCAGGCCCGTCGAGGGAACGGCAGTACAGAGCTCGGTGGCCTCACGCTGTTCAAAACGGAGCTCGTAGTCGTCATAGGACTCGCCCTCGTCGAGCGGACACTTAAAGCCGGGGTGACCGCCCACAAAGAACGGCATGTCCTCGGTGCCCTCATTGGTCACCTCGTACGACACGGCCACCTTTTCCGAATCAATCGTGTAACGAGCAACGATCTTAAACGGATACGGGTACTGCTCGAGCAACTCGGCATGGTCGGCAGAGCTTAGGCTCAGCGCGACCATGTTGTCGCCCTGCTCCTCGAGCTTCCACTCCTGTTTGCGAGCAAAGCCGTGACGGGCAAGCTTGACCTCGCGGCCGCCCATGGTCATTGCGCGACCGTCACGAAGGCCGCCGCAGATCGGGAAACAAATGGGTGCCTGGCCCGACCAGACCGCCGGGTCACCCTGCCACAGGTACTCACGGCCGTTGGCCGTAATAGAAGTGAACGATCCGCCAGCCGTGCTCAACGCAATGCGGACAGAGCCGTTATCAAGAACAAACTCCATGGGAATCTTCTCCTTCACATATCATCTCGCACGATCCATTGTGAACGTCGTGCCTTGAGCAGAAAGGTAATGAGGCAGCGCCGCAAACAAAAGAACAATGCACGTCCAGCCCGCTGGGCCAATTGGGCTGATAGAAAACCGGCCCGCGCCCCATCACAGAAACGCGAGCCGTCAACGGACTAGTTAATTACGCCGGATACCCGCTAATCATGGTATTCGCCGCGGTCCCACTTCTCGAGAAACTCGTCAAAGAAGTGCGGGTCGGCCTGAGCCTCGGCGTCGGCCTTATTGCAGGCATCGATCTTGGCAATCAGGGCATCGTGCTCGGGAGTCTTGTCGTAGGGCTCCTCCAGGAAGGCAAGCATGATATCGGCCATCAGGAACTCGCCGGTGATCTTACCGCCAAAGCCCACGATGTTGGCGTTGAGCTCGCGACGGGCATACAGGGCAGAGGTCATATCGCGGACCAGGGCGCAGCGGGCGCCGGGAACCTTGTTGGCGGCGTTGGTGATGCCGATGCCGGTGCCGCACAGGGCCACGCCAAAGTCGGCCTTGCCGCTGGCAACGGCCTCGCCCACGGCCTTACCGTAGATGGGATAGTGCGTACGGGTGTGGCTGTAGGTGCCGCAGTCGAGCACCTTGTAGCCAGCCTGCTCCAGGCGGTCGGCCAGATAGATCTTCTCGTCCGTAACGATATGGTCGCAACCGATTGCGATGGTCTTCTTCATCAGAACGTCCTTTCGTCTGAATTCACAAGTTGAGGTAGAAGTTCGAGTTCTCGGTGGCTCTCGTTAGGCCATCTTGTTGAGCATGTCGACACGGATCTGGTGACGGCCGCCGGCGTACTGGGCGCGCAGGAACTCGCGGGCGATCTTCTTGGCGACCTCGGTGCCCACAACGCCCGGGCCCATGGTGACCATGCGCGAGCCGTTGTGCTCGCGGGTCATGTAGGCGGAACGCTCGTCGGAAATGTTGGCGACGACCATGCCCTTGATCTTGACGGCGGCCATATAGGAGCCGACGCCGTACTTATCGAATGCGAAGCCCTGGGAATCCTTGTGCTCCAGCAGGTCCTTGGCAACGGCGGTCGCGGAATCGACAAAGTCCGCGGCAGGGG
>DXMX01000019.1:7851-27140 GCA_019413955.1 Collinsella sp. | reverse complement strand
TCTCCTTGATGGACTCCTTCATCGACATACCGTCGGCATCGGAAGCGATTACAACCCTCATGACATCCTCCTTGAGAGATACGCAGGTGCGTAGTTTCTGTTTGGAAGTGTTGAATCGCGTTCAGGTCCGGGCATCTGAATGTGCGGTTCTTCACTGTTCGTGTTTATTTGAACACATTCGAACACCGACTGCAACAATAATTTGTTTATCTTTGTTCTTTTTTGAACAAACACCATTCACGGATGATTGCTGACCGTTTGAGCCCGGCGCGGACGTAGCGCCCACGTGTTCAACAAACAAAAGGGCGACCGAGAACGTGTCTCGGCCGCCCTTCTTACGGTTGATCTTCCAAAGATCGCTTTGCCGCCTACTCAGACTGCCCGCTCTTCTTGGCATGTCTGGACGGAGCGCTCAAGAAACGACCCGTCAGATAGTTCGCGGGACCGGAGATATCGATCCCCAGCAGCACGTGTCCTAGCCATAGGAACGCCACGAGCACCAGTAGAGGAATCACACACGAGGTCACGATCATCACGATGACGCCTTCGATCAGATCGGTCACCTGATGCACGATCTCATCGGTCATCTGCTTGGCACCGCTGGTCACCGACGTAACAAGGCTCGAGGCCCCGTCAGTCAACTGCTCGAGCACGTTTTTGGACTCCTTGGCCTCGGATTTTTTCTTGTTCGATTTTGAGCTGGTCTCGGCTGACTTGTCCGTGGTGTCGGCCGCGTCCGCAGCGTCCGCAGCCTTTTGCTCAGCTTGCTCAATACTTACGCGATACGTTTCATCGACCTTCTGCGACACCCATACGCTCGCGGGCACGAGCGCCATGCCGATCACGGCAACCACCAGCACGCGCGTCGCCACACGGCGCAGGACAGCGCTCGTGCTCCAGCGCCCGTGAATGCCGAGCGACACCGCAAAGAGCGCCAACGCAAACGGGATTAAGATGCCCAGGCCAACCGACCACAAAATCGTGAGCAAATATTTCTCTAGGTATAGCACGGCAAGCACGATACCAAGGTTGCCTGAAAGCTGCGCGAGCTGCTCGGCAACCGGCGTTCCCGTATCACCCGGCAGCGCGGTAATGCCCGCAGACAGCGCCACGCACGAGGTCGTGAGCGCCAGTACGTTTCCTTTCTTTTGATCGATGACCTCGATGGTGGAGTCCCAAGTTTTGGTATCGGCGAAATGCGGACGAGCCACAAAGCCCGACAGCAGCGCCAGCACCACGAGCGCAACGATAAAGCCAATCTGCAGCTTTTTGTTTGCGCACACGACATCGGACAGACTGGGCTGCAGCTCGGTTACCGTCGTGTGCTCGGTTATCTGGACAGGACGCCCATGAGCCATCTCGTGCGCGCCTCTTTTTTGTATTGACCCGTTATCCGGCATTTGGATACCTCCTCAGTCCGGCGTTTAATGCGAAAGGAAGTATACCCACCGAGCAAAAATCGAACGGGAGGACGAACGGAGCGCACCAAGACTGTCCCCAATGCCTAGTCGTTTAAGAACGTCCCCAATGACTATTTCGGGATGAGCTGCGGTGGAATAGGGATTGTTTTGCGCCCGCTGGCCCCTATTCAGTCCCTATTTCACCGCAACTTGGAGGAGGACAGAAAAAGCCCTGCCGTGGGTAGCGGCAGGGTTTTTGGAAGGGGACTTGGTTGTGAGAGCTCGTTAGGCGAGCTTAGCCTCGAGTGCGGCGATGCGCTTATAGGCATCGATGGTAAAGCGGGTCTGCTTCTCCAGGATCATAGTGGTCATGAGAGTGTCCTGAGCGTGAGCCATGATGAAGGTCATCTCCATCTCGCCACCGCCGGCCTCCTGCGAAAGCAGCTTGGTCTGCGTGTCGTGGGCACCGATGAGCGCATCGCTGGCATCCTTGTGCAGCTGCTCGGCCTTCTCAAAATCACCCTCGCGAGCAGCATCGAGCGCTGCAAGCAGATCGGTCTGGGCGTCACCTGCGTATGCGACGATCTCGAATCCAACCATCGAGATTTCTTCTTTGGTTGCCATATTGCGTTCCTTTCACATATGAACCAATGGAGAGCATCGCGTCCGGGCATACGCGCTGCGTTCTGTATGGCAGAAACATTAACATTCAAACAAAAAAGAACAACGCAAAACATAATTTCAAGCTATGAACGGTCAATTTTCACCCGTGAACGGTTTCCAAACCATTTCGAACAATATCAAACATGATTAACGGAAACCCAAACAGGACCGCGCCCTAGCGCAAATCGCGCACCGTATCGCCCTCTACGAGCACGCCGGGGATCAGCATGTGCTCCACGCCAGACGCACCCCCCTCGGCACCGGCGATCTTATCGACTGCCCACATGCCGACACGCCTGTTGTCAAAGCGCACGGTGGTCAGGCGACGGTCGGGCACGATATCGCCCAGGCTGTCATCAACACCCACCACGCTCACGTCCTCGGGCACACGCCTTCCGCGCGACTCGAGCCCGCGAATGCAGCCGTAGGCCATGGCGTCGTTGGAGGCATAGATGGCAGTACAGGTCGGATCGTCCGCCAGAGCCTGGCCTGCGGCATATCCGCTCTGCGCCGTCCAATCGCCACGGATGAGTCGCGGCAGCTCAATACCATGTGCGCGCAATGTCTCGCGCCAGCCTTCCTCGCGCTGCATGCCCGAAAGCGAGCGCTCGGGGCACGAGATAAAGTGCACGGTCTTGTGCCCCTGCTCCAGCAAATACTCGACCACCTGGCGCGAGCAATCGAACTGGTCGTTATCGACCGTTGAACAAAGCGGGTGCTCCAACATCGTAACGAGCACTGTCTGCATGCCGGGCAGTGGCTCGAAGGTGCCAAAGTCCGCCGGCATGCGATTCATGATCACGACCATGCCATCCACCGGCAGTGCGCTCATGCGCGACGATGCGCTCTCGAGGGTATACGGATGCCCATCTACTTTCGTGAGGGTAATGGCGTAGCCGTGCTTATCGGCGGCGGCAGCAAAGCCCTCCATACGGTCGAGGTTGCCGGTACCGGTAATGTTGAACATGGCGACGCCGACGGTCTTAAACTTGCCGCGGCGCAGCGATCGACCGGCAAAATTGGGGCGATACCCCAGCTCGCGCATGGCGGCACGCACGCGCTCCTTGGTCTCGGGGCGCACGCTGGGCGAATCGTGCACCGTACGCGAGACTGTCTGCTCCGAGACGCCCGCGAGACGCGCCACGTCCTTAACGGAAACCGATTTTTTAACAGCGGCCATAGGTCGATCTTTCTATGTCAACGATGCCATTAGTGGCATCCTGCGCAGTCAAATGAAACGTCTTCAAGTATATCCAACGCCTCCCCCACCATACGCTCACCACCCAAAACCTACCGTTCACCGACATTTTTGCTTCCCCGAACGGCTTTTGTCGCCCAAATGTTAACGTTGCCATTGTGCAAACACAGAGCCACCGGGCGGCTCAAACGTTTACGCGCAAGGAATCGACGGTTCGCAGGCACAGGGACCATCGGTTCGCGTCTTATTTTGTGTCACAAAATGGCAACGTCAACATTTTGGCAACCGAACGCCAAAAGCTACCATCGTTGTTAACCCACCGACTCTTAGGAGCATTGCATGGAGCAACTTATCGCCATCATCGAAAAGGGCCAGCCCTTTTTCAACGCGATCGCCCGCAACAAGTACCTCAAGGCGATTCGCGACGGCTTTATCTCCGTCATCCCCATCATCATCTTCTCGTCCATCTTCTGCCTGGTAGCCTCGGTCCCCAACATCTGGGGTTTCTACTGGCCCGATGACATCAACAACGCCCTGTGGAAGTGCTACAACTACTCCATGGGTATCCTGGCCATCGCCTGCGCTGCCACCACAGCCAAGCACTTCGCCGACGCTCAGAACCGCGATCTGCCCAAGAACAACCAGATCAACTTCATCTCGTGCATGTGCGCGGCCATCATCGGCTTCTTGCTCCTTTCGAGCGACACGATCGCCACGGACGCTGCCAGCGGCTTCAACACCACCTACCTTGGTTCCAAGGGCCTGCTGACCGCCTTTATCGCTGCGTTTGTGACCGGCATCATCTACAAGTTCTTCATTAAGCGCAACATCACCGTCAAGATGCCCGAGCAGGTTCCGCCCAACATCTCGCAGACCTTTAAGGACATCATCCCCTTCTCCGTCTGCATCACCGTCTTTTGGGTCTTTGACATCGTCTTCCGCGCTGCCTTTGGCTTCTGCTTTGCCCAGGGCGTCATCCAGGTGTTCCAGCCCCTGTTCACCGCTGCCGACGGCTATATCGGTCTCGCTGTGATCTACGGCGCCATGAGCCTGTTCTGGTTCGTCGGCGTCCACGGTCCCTCGATCGTCGAGCCCGCCATCGCCGCCGCCCTCGTTGCCAACATGACCGACAACCTGGCTGCGTTCCAGGCCGGCCAGCACGCTTCCGCTGTCCTGACCCAGGGTGCCCAGTACTTCGTCGTCTGCATGGGCGGCACCGGCGCCACGCTTGTCCTGGTCTTTATGTTCTGCTTCCTGGCCAAGTCCCAGGAGATGCGCGCCGTCGGTAAGGCCGCCATCGTTCCCGTCTGCTTCGCTGTCAACGAGCCGCTGCTGTTCGCCGCGCCCATCGTGCTCAACCCCGTCTTCTTTGTCCCGTTTGTCTTTGCCCCGATCGCCAACATCTGGATCCTCAAGATCTTTATCGACTTCTTGGGCATGAACGGCTTTATGTACACCCTGCCCTGGACCGTCCCCGGCCCCATCGGCACCATCATGGGCCTGGGCTTCCAGCCGCTCGCCTTTGTGATGCTCGCCCTTATCCTGGTTGTCGACTTTGCCCTGTACTACCCGTTCTTCCGTGCCTATGACGCCCAGAAGTGCACCGAGGAGGCCGAGATCTCCCAGGAGGAGCTCGCCGCCAAGAACGCTGAGAAGGCCGCCAAGCTCAACGACGCCTTCCAGGGTAAGGCTGACGCCAAGAGCGTTGCCGCCGGCGCTGCTGCCGAGGCCGTGAAGGCCGACGCCCCCGCCGCTTCCGCAGCGCCCGCCACCGAGGCTGCGACCGCCAGCGACCTCAACGGCAGGCGCGTGCTCGTACTCTGCCAGGGCGGCGGTACCTCGGGCCTGCTCGCCAACGCGCTGGCCAAGGCTGCCAGGGAGCGCGGTATTAACCTCGAGACCGCTGCCGAGGCCTATGGCAACCACGTTGACATGCTCCCCGACTTTGACCTGGTCGTCCTGGCCCCGCAGGCCGCAAGCTACCTGGCCGACCTTCAGAAGGACTGCGAGCGCGTGGGCAACAAGTGCGTCGCCTGCCGTGGCAAGCAGTACATCGAGCTCTCCCAGAACGGCGACAAGTCTCTCGCCTTCGTAAGCGAGCAACTCTCGAAGTAAGTAACGCTCAGGGCCAGCCGACCATCCAAGACCGGCTGGCCCTTCAATTTAGACGATTGGATCATCATGTCCGTTAACCCTGCTAGCGTCACTAACCCGCCTGCGCAGTTTCCCAAGGACTTTGTCTTTGGCGGCGCCACTGCTGCCTACCAGGTAGAGGGCGAGACCCGCACTCACGGTAAGGGCAAGGTTGCCTGGGACGACTTCCTGGAGGCCCAGGGGCGCTTTTCCCCCGATCCCGCTTCGGACTTCTACAACCAGTACCCCGTCGACCTGGAACTGTGCGAGGAGTTTGGCATCAACGGCATCCGCCTCTCCATCGCCTGGAGCCGCATCTTCCCCAACGGCACCGGCGAGATCAACCCCGAGGGCGTCCAGTTCTACCACGACCTCTTCGCCGAATGCCATAAGCACCATGTTGAGCCGTTCGTCACGCTGCATCACTTTGACACGCCGCTGCCCCTCTTTGAGAAGGGCGACTTCCTCAACCGCGAGACCATCGACGCCTTTGTGGACTTTGCCACCTTCTGCTTTAAGGAGTACGCCGACCAGGTGACCTACTGGTTCACCTTTAACGAGATCTGGGCGAACGCCTCCAACACCTACATCGAGGGCACCTTCCCCGGTGGCGTCAAGGCGCATCTTGCCGAGGCCTTCCAGTGCGAGCACAACATGATGCTCGCCCACGCCAAGGCCGTGCTGGCCTTCCACAACGGCGGCTTTAAGGGCAAGATCGGCGTCATCCAGTCGTTGGAGTTTAAGTATCCGCTCAACGAGAACGACCCCGCCGACATCAAAGCCGCCAATAACGAGCACGTGCTGCAGAACCAGTTCTTGCTCGACGCCACCTTCCGCGGCGACTATGCTCCCGACACCCTCGAGTGCGCCAACCGCCTGGCTGCCGTCTCGGGCGGCACCATCGAGATCCCGGACGAGGATCTGAAAATCATGCGCGAGGCCGCGCTCTACAACGACTACTTGGGCGTTAACAACTACCAGTGTCGCTTCCTCAAGGCTTACGATGGCGAGAACGACCTGCACCACAACGGTACGGGCGAGAAGGGCACCGGCCGCTGGCGCGTTAAGGGTATTGGCGAGCACGTGAACAAGCCCGGCATCCCCACCACCGACTGGGACTGGATCATCTATCCCGAGGGCCTGTTCGACCTGCTCGTCTACATTAAGCAGCGCTACCCCAACTACAAGCAGATTTTCATCACCGAGAACGGCATGGGCTACAAGGACCCCTGCAAGGACGGTTTTGTGGACGACCAGCCGCGCATCGACTACATCGAGCAGCACCTGCGCTGGCTGCTCAAGGCCATGGAGGTGGGTGTCAACGTGGGCGGTTACTTCCTGTGGAGCCTGCAGGATCAGTTCTCCTGGACCAATGGCTACAACAAGCGTTATGGCTTCTTCTACGTTGACTTTGAAACCCAGAAGCGCACGCCCAAGGCAAGCGCCTACTGGTATAAGCACGTAGCGCAGACCCGTCGTCTGGACTAGCGGCTTGCGACCAGCGGAATTGCCCCGCTCACATAACCTGTCCCCATTTCTCAGCCGGGGGCGGCACGTCACACGACGCGCCGCCCCCGGCCTTTTTTGGGCAGACCGTACCGCACGTTTGTCTCAATCTGTAACATCTAGCTGAGTTTTTCGCTCCAAGCTGTTACAGATCGAGACAAACAGAACGCCCGAGCAGAGATATCTCAATCTGTAACATCTAGCTGAGATTTTCGGCCCTACCTGTTACAGGTTGAGATGAACGAGCCGAGCACGCCTACGCCCGCAAATCCCGCACGCTCGCACGCTCGACCAACACGCCCGAGACAAGCGTACGACTTCTGGAGCTCGGGGCTTCCAGACCTGCGACGACCTCGTTAAGCGCACGGATGCCCAGCTCGCGGTGGCGAAACTTCACCGACGTCAGAATCGAGTTGGGAATCGTCTTGTAGAGCTCATCGTCGAAGCCGATCACGGACACGTCGTCGGGCACACTGAGCCCTTTGTCACGTAGAGCCATCATCACGCCGTTTGCCATGCAGTCGTTAGCAGCGAGGACCGCCGTGCAATCGGGCTTATCGGCAAGCACAAGGCCCGCGGCATAGCCACTATCCGCATTCCAATCGCCTTGCAGAGGCTCGGGCGGCTCAATGCCACGTGCCTCGAGTGCCGCACGCCAACCTTTCATACGGCACTGGCTCGACAGCGACTCTTTCTTACCAGAGACGAAGTACACGTTCTTGTGCCCGCGATTTAAGAAGCACTCGCACGCCATGCGCGCGCCGCCCTCTTGGTCGTCACTGACGGTTGAGCAGGTAGGATGTTCCATCGGCGTGATAATCACCGTCTTGAGGTCCTTCGGTGCCTCAAAGGTAACAAAGTCATCGACCATCTGGCGCAGGTTGAAGATCATGCCATCAACAGGCAGCTGCGACATCCTGCGCGCCGCTTCGGCAAGGGTCATCTTCTCCCCCGCGCGCTTCTTAATCATCGTGAGCGCAAAGCCGCGTTCTTCGGCGGCATCGGCGATACCGTCAATCATGTCCACGGCGCCGCCCGACAAGTGAAACATCACCACGCCGATGCACCCGTAACGGCCCAACTTGAGTGAACGCGCGGCAAAGTTGGCTCGAAACCCGAGCGCCTCCATTGCCGAATGGACCTTATCGCGTGTCGACTCTCGCACGCTATCGGGCTCGTTGATCACGCGCGACACCGTCTTGAGAGAAACGCCCGCGGCAACTGCCACATCATTCATTGAGACATTTTTCTTGTCCATCGTTGCCACTACTTCTCCAGTCGGTTTTACATCGCTTGTTTTTTGCGTTCTAGCATACACTACCTGCCCGACTGACAAATCAGCCGTTTATCGGACAATATCGACCGTTCACCCGTAAATCCTTGTTGCTCTTCCAAAAATGTCTTACGTTGTCATTAACGAAATGACAACGTTGTCATTTCGCAATGCCTTCCTTAAGCAGGAAGGTTTCCGGGCAGTCCTGACCATCCATCGACGACCAGTTCCATCCACATGCGTCGCGCATTAAGTAGCAAAGGAGCTCTATGGACGCCATCGTAAAGATGCTCGAAAAGCATCAACCGTTCTTTGAGAAGATCTCGAGGAACGTCTACCTCCAGGCCATTAAGGACGGATTCCTTGGGTGCATGCCCATCGTCCTCACCTCTTCGATCTTCCTGCTGATCGCCACCCTTCCCGGCGTAGTCGGCATCACGCTGCCCCAGCCGCTTATCGACTGGTGCAACAAGCTGTACAACTTCACCATGGGCGTTATGGGCATCATGGTTGCTGGCACCACTGCCAAGAACTTCACGGCTTCCATGAACCGTCGCATGCCCGCCGGCAAAGTGCTCAACGACGGTTCCACCATGGTGGCCGCCCAGTGCAGCATGCTGCTGCTCGCCGTTACGCAGTTCACCACCAAGTTCAACGGCTCCGAACTTTCGGTCTTCGATTGCACCAGCATGGGCACGCGCGGTCTGTTCTCGGCCTATATCGCCGCGTTCATCACCGTGTGGGTCTACAAATTCTGCGTCTCGCGCGATCTGACCATTAAGCTGCCCAAGGAGGTCCCGGGCGCCATCGCTCAGAACTTCCGCGACATTATCCCCTTTGGCGGCGCCGTCATCATCTGCGGCATCATCGATGTCGTCGTGCGCAACCTCATGGGCGTTCCGTTCTCCGAGCTGCTTATCAAACTGCTCTCCCCGCTCTTTACCGCTGCAGAAACCTATCCTGGCCTTATCCTTATCCAGGCAGCCACCGCGTTCTTCTGGTTCATCGGCGTCCACGGCCCCTCGATCGTCCAGCCGGGCATCGACCCCATCCGTCTTGCCAACCAGGCCGAGAACCTGCAGGTTCTGCTGGCAGGCGGCCACCCCGCCCACTCCCTCACCTTTAACATGTCGCTCGTGGGTGAGTTCGGCGGCACCGGCGCCACGTTCATCGTGCCGCTTCTGCTGATTCTCTTCATGAAGTCCAAGCAGCTCAAAGCCGTCGGTAAGGCCTCGATTGTCCCTGTTGCCTTCGCCGTCAACGAACCGCTGCTCTTTGGCGCGCCGATGATCCTTAACCCCTACATGCTCATCCCCTTTGTTGCCGCCGGCTGCGTCAACGTGAGTGTTGCCAAGTTCTTTATCGACAATGTGGGTATGAACGGCTTCTCCTTCGTGGTGCCTTGGGCTACCCCTGCCCCCATCGGCATCTTCATCACCACGAACTTCCAGCTTATCGCCCTGGTATTTGTCGCGATCATCATCTTGCTGGACGCCATCATCTACCTGCCGTTCTTGAAGGCATACGATAAGCTGCTCTGCGACCAGGAGGCCGAGCGCGCCGCCGAGCTGGGACTCGAGTCCGATGGTGCCGCTTCCGTCGCCGCCAACGCCTCTACGCCCGCTGTCGAGCAGGCCACCGCTTCCGTCGAGACGACCGTTGCCGCCGCCGACAGCAAGCCTGTCGCCGATCAGCCCGAGCCCGCTGCCGATGCATCCGCCAAGAAGGATGTCGATGGCCTGAAGGTCCTCGTCCTGTGCGCCGGCGCCGGCACCTCTGCCATGCTTGCCAACGCCATCAAGGAAGGTGCCGCACAGACCGGAGAGAACATCGCTTCCTCCGCAGGCGCCTATGGCCAGCACACTGCCATCATGGATCAGTACGACGTCATCGTGCTCGCTCCGCAGGTTCGTAGCTACTACAACGACATGAAGGCCGACACCGATCGTCTGGGCATTAAGCTGCTCGCCCCGCGCGGCAAGGAATATATCGACCTTACCCGCGACCCCGCCGGCGCCATCAAGTGGCTCCGCGAGAACCTCGACTAGTTCCTCCCTCTGTTGGTGCCCGGATCCCCAGTTCGGGCACCTCTCCCTATTCGTATCCCACAGAAAGGATGACTTATGAACAACCCCATGCAGTTCCCCGACGGCTTTGTGTTTGGCGGCGCCACCGCCGCTTACCAGGTTGAGGGCGAGACCCGCACGCACGGCAAGGGCAAAGTGCCCTGGGACGATTTCCTGGCAGCTCAGGGTCGCTTCTCCCCCGACCCTGCAAGCGACTTCTACAACAAATATCCGGTCGATATCGACCTGTGCCAGCGCTTCGGCATCAACGGCATCCGTGTCTCCATAGCTTGGAGCCGTATCTTCCCCAGTGGCACCGGCGAGATTAACCCCGAGGGCGTCGCTTTCTATCACGAGCTTTTCGCCACCTGCAACAATGCCGGCGTTATCCCCTATGTCACGCTCGATCACTTCGATACACCCGAGGCCTTTTACCAGAACGGCGGCGAGGGATTCCTGACGCGCACGACGATCGACGCCTTTGTCGAGTACGCCAAGTTCTGCTTTGCCGAGTTCACCGAGGTCAAGCACTGGTTTACCTTTAACGAGATTCCCGCAACCGCCGAGGGCAGCTTTATCGTTGGCAACTGGCCGCACGGCGAGAAATACCGCCTGGACAAGGCCTTCCAGCTCATGCACAACATGATGGTGGCCCATGCCAAGGCTGTCGTCGCCTTCCATGAGGGCGGCTTTGAGGGCGAGATCGGCATTGTCCAGAACCTGGAGCCCAAGTATCCCCTCGATCCCAACAGCGCTGCCGACTGCGAGGCCGCCCGCATGGCCGACGTCATCAACAACCGCTGGGTACTTGACGCCACCTTCCGCGGCCACTATGCAGCCGACACCATGGAAGCCGCAACCAAGCTGGCCCATATCGCCGGCGGCGAGCTCGACGTCCGCGACGAGGACATCGCCGCGTTGACCGCCGCGCTCCCCTACAACGATTGCCTGGGCGTCAACACCTACAAGTGCCAGTTCCTGCGTGCCGCCGAGGGCGAAAACGACATCAACCACAATGGCACCGGCGACAAGGGCTCCTCGCGCTGGTTCCTCAAGGGCGTGGGCGAGGCATGCGTGCGCGAAGGCGTTCCCACGACCGATTGGGACTGGATCATCTATCCCGAGGGCCTGTACGACCTGTTGCTCCGCATTAAGAACGATTACCCCAACTACAAGAAGATCTACATCACCGAGAACGGCATGGGCTATAAGGACGACTTCGAGGACGGCTTTATCGATGACGCCCCTCGCATCGACTATATGCGTCAGCATCTCGCATGGATCCTCAAGGCGATTGACGGCGGCGTAAACGTCGACGGCTACTTTGTGTGGTCGCTGCAGGATCAGTTCTCCTGGACCAACGGCTACAACAAGCGCTACGGCCTGTTCTACATCGACTTTGAGACCCAGAAGCGCTATCCCAAGGCGAGCGCGTACTGGTACAAGAACGTCGCGGAGACCGGCCTGCTCATGGCCTAACTTTTGCCGCATACCCCCTGTCGGCCGCATACGAATCCCTCCACGGGTTCGTATGCGGCCTTTTTGTTTTGGCTCGGCCCGAGCAGGCCGTCTGTCTCGATCTGTAACATCTAGCAGGGATTTTCGGTCCTACCTGTTACAGATCAAGACAAACGAGCGGTCCGAACTTGAAGATCTCGATCTGTAACACGTAGCCCGGTTTTTCACGTCTACCTGTTACAGATCGAGACAAACGGGTAGCCCGAAGCAGAATATCTCGATCTGTAACATCTAACTCGGTTTTCTACTCCCAACTGTTACAGATTGAGATAATTCGACGACGCCGACGTTTTAATATACCGTGGTACAATTATGTCCCAACGCAAAGGAGGTACCCATGTCCGCTTGTGTGCCCGTCCGAGACATGAAGGACACCGCCGCATTTACCGCGCTTGTTGAGTCTGAGCGCGACGTCACCGTAACCAAGAACGGCTACGAGGCCATGCACTGCATCAGCAGCGACCAGTATCGCCTCATGCAAGAAGAAATCGCCAAGGCAAAACTGTTGTCTCGTATGATGTTGGCAGAAGACGAAATATCGCAAGGCGACTACAGCGACTACGAATCCTTCGCGGCTTCGATACGAGACAAATATGACCTATAACGTCGTAATACTCAAAAGCGCGCGATATGAGTACGAGAGTATCGTCGGATACCTTGCCCAAATCCTCAAGAATCCGCGCGCAGCAGGCAATTTTGTCGCTGAGTTTGAATATCAGCTTGATCTGCTTCGCGAGCAGCCGCTCCTACGTCCCCTCTCGCACATGCAAGAGCTGGCGGCACGTTATTACCGATCGTTTCCCGTCAACAACTACGTGTGTCTATACAAGTTTGAGCACGAAACAATCTATATCGCCCACATCTTTCATCAGTCACAGGACTACGCCCGCCTGGTCTAGCCCACAAACTGAATATTTGTTTTGAATCAATGCGTTGAGAAGGCGCACCTTGATCAAAAACTCTTTGATGCATGCGCCACGAGCAAATCGAGTTCTATCTTCGTGGGATTTGGCAAGGGCGAGCCAATGTCCCGTTCGGACCCAAAGGAAGCAGAGTCATTTGCATCGTCGGCCTAGCGGAGATGACCTTTGGGTCACATAGATGGAAGACAGTTTGTCGGTGACTCGGATAGCGCCAATGCGATCTCACGACGGTTGCGCTCATTGTCTCAATTAGATACTCAACGAAATACGGCCCCGCAGCTCAATAAGCTGCGAGGCCGTACTACGCACCGACGGATCAACGACGAAGTGCATCCGCTATTTGGCCAGCTCCTGAACGATCCAGTCAATTGCACCTTCGGGATCGTTGGTAAGGTCGATATACTGCTTGCCCCTTGTGGTGAGCAGTTTAATTCCAAGGCGATCGGTATCGGCCTTCATAGCGTCATAGTACATGCGTGCCTGGGGCGCCAGAACAATCACGTTGTACTGATCCATTGTCTCATAGTGGCTTCCGTACGCGCCGGACTGAGAAACCAGATCAATACCCTTAGCAGCGGCACCTTCGCGAAGAGCATTTGCCAAGAGAGTTGAAGTGCCGGCACCCTGGCAAAGCACAAGCACGCGGATCTGCTCCGCCTTGCTCTTTACCGCCTCCAGAGCTTTTGCGGCATTTTCTTGTGCGGCAATAGCATCTGCATCCGAGGTTCCTGCAGCTTCCTTTGCAGACTCCTCCAAACAAAGCTGATGGTCATACGCCTTGCAGAACGGATAGTAAATCACAAAGTCAACGACCAACAGCACTGCCATCAATACGAGAGAACGTAGATCGAGACCCGTGGTGAGAAATGCACCGATTGGGCCGGGAAGCGCCCACGGCATGGTATACATGGGGGCGTTCATTCCAATTACGTCAATGAAAAACTTACCGATTATGGCGTTGACCATAGGAGCCGCTAGGAAGGGCACGAACATATAGGGATTGAGAACGATCGGCATACCGAAGAGAACGGGCTCGTTAACTCCAAAAATCACCGGGATAATCGATGCCTTGCCCATGGCTTTAAGCTGCTTGGAACGCATAAACATGATCAGGATAATAGGAACGATGAACGTGCAGCCAGAACCGCCCAGACCGCCGATGAAGCTTGTAAAGTCCTGCGTGAGAGCAATTGACGGGTGTCCACCTGCTTGGAAAACCTCAAGATTGGTAACGGTATTGCCGTAGAGCGCAGCATTGATCGGGCTCATGACAACCGAAGCACCGTGAATACCCATAAATTGGAAAAGTGCGACCGCGCCTTCGATAAGCGCCATGCCAGGATAGGTGTCGACCGCGGAGAACAGCGGCGAGATTAGAGCAGATACCAAATTGGCGAACGGCACAGCAAGCAGCGTACGGCTCGCGAGATCGATAACGGCGCACGCAAGGATTGAAAACCCAAACGCAAAGATATCGCGAAAACTCTGCGCAATAGCGCCAGGGACCTCTTTGGGGAGCTTGATCGTCACATTATGGCTAATGCACACCTTATAGATATTAACGGTCAAGAATGCGGATACGAACGCAGCGAGAAAACCCTTGGTTCCCATATAGCCGGTTTCAAAAACAGATGTATCTGCTCCGCCAATCGAGACAACATCGTTCGTCACCGATAGCAAGAACATGCCGCACATGGCGCAAACCATGCACGAGGTGGGGTTAAGAGATTTGCCCGAAGGCATGCGGCGGTTCATCGACATGGCAAGTGAGCTCGCCGTGGTGCCGGCCACCATAATGCCAAGAAGCCCCATGGTATATGCATAGATTTTATTAAAGAAATCCAGCACCTCAGACGGAAGCGCGATGCCTACATAGGCAGGGAGCGTCGAAAGAAGAAGGAACAGGCTCGAGAACAGCACAATTGGCATATTCGAGAGAAAGCCATCCTTAATCGCCACCAGATAAATGTTCTTTGAGATTTTGTCGAAGAGAGCCTGGTGTTTTTCAAGGAATTTGACGATAGCGTCCATAACGCATCCTTTCATGATTGCCGGGCACACAACAATTTATCCGGATTCAACCGTCGTCATCCCAGTTTGTATCCGCTTATGTAAGTGAATACGTTCTCGTGCGAAATGTAATATCATTTGCGCGATTTGTCATAACCAATTCTTTTTCCGCTTTGTCGACATGTCAAGAATTTAAATCTTTATTCGGTGAACGACAGTTGCTTAATTTTAGATTTGTCCAGCTAATAGCTATTTTTTTGGAGCAGTACAATAAGTTTGTAACCGTTTACCGATTGGATATAACATATTAAATATATTGTTGTAACAATATTAGGGACAATGTCACAAGCCTGTCACTCTAGTCAAAGGAAGTAATAATGCCCAAACGATTGCTGAACATGTCCGCATCCGATTTTGCCGCCACGTCACCCATGGATCTAAAGCAGGCAATTCTGGCTTCCGAGGGACGTACCATCATGGCAGAAAACGTACCCTCTTCCCAATTTCTCGGCGGCGTTACTAATGCCGAAATCGAACGTGCCGCAGGTGCCGACCTGCTTCTGTTTAACGCGCTCGATGTGTTCAATCCAGTGATTGCCGGCATTCCGGATGAACTCACCGAAAACCCGGTCACTTGGGTGAAGCGAGCATGCGGAAGGCCCATTGGCGTCAATCTGGAACCAGTTGATATTGAGGCTGAAATGTCTGAATCCCGTACAGAAATCCCTATGGGTCGGCGCGTCTCTCCCAAGACCCTAGAAAAGGCCAACGAACTCGGATTTGATTTTATTTGCCTCACAGGCAACCCTGGAACTGGCGTCTCCAACGATGCAATCGCCCATTCGATTAAACTCTCCAAAGAGCATTTCGATGGCCTGGTCATAGCCGGGAAAATGCATGGAGCGGGCGTTGCGGAACCTGTCATGACACTCGAAATAGCGCGCAAGTTTGTTGATCTCGGCGTCGACATCCTTCTCGTGCCAGCCCCCTACACTGTCCCTTGCTTCCAAGAAGCAGACCTGCGCGCCATCGTAGACTTTGTACGATCCCACAACGTAGACAAGTCAATTGAAGAAAAGGTTCTCGTCATGGCGGCGAACGGGACAAGTCAAGACTCCTGCGACAGCGAGACCATTAAGAAAATAGGCCTTGCAGCAAAAGCCGCTGGCGCTGACCTCCAACATATCGGGGACTCCATGAACGGTATTTGTCTGCCCCAGAATATCTTCACGCTTGGACAAGCCCTTCGTGGCTACAGGCATCAGATCGTCATGCTGAGCCGCTCTGTGATACGTTAAGGTAGCCTCGCCCACGCTACATCCCGACTGAGGCACCCATCGGATACCACCAACATGCAAACTGAGGCTCCAATGCTCGATACACACGAAAAACGGCCACTCTATTTACAGCTCACCGACGCGCTGCTCAAGCAGATCGTCGATGTATATCAAGCAGACGATAAACTTCCAACAGAAATGGAACTTTGCGACGAATACGCCGTAAGCAGAACAACCGTCCGACTTGCCATGAGTGAGCTGGAGCGTCGTGGAAGTATCTATCGAATCCAAGGTAAGGGATCGTTTGTTGCACCGAAACGCGTTAGCGAGCTCAATTCACTTTTAGACTTTGACTTTGCAAGCCATTGCGATGGTGTTGATCCGGATACCATCACCAAACATTTCGGCGGCCGCACATCAGGTCGTCCAATTTCCGTAATGATGCTCCAGCAATTTGGATGCCAAAGTCGTGATGAGATTCAGCGTCTTGAACTGACCTACGAACTTGAAGGCAGCTTCATAGGCGCTGATACGTTCTTCATTTCAAAGTCGCGCGTTCCGAATAATCAGTTAGATTTTCAGGCATTTAGCAAAATCATGGACGAGTTGTCCAAGTCTGTCCAATCTGCTCGAGAAAGCTATAGAGCACGTCAGCTTAGCGATTCCGAAGCCAGCAATTATGGTGTTGCAAAACTTCCGGTCATCGAACTAACTCGTCATGCTTATGACTCCGGAGGCATATTAATTGCCATTACTTGCCGCACCGTCTTAACTGGACAAATCCCTTATCAAAACTTTATTTTCAAGTCCTAATGTTCTTTTTCTTTTGTCTCGATCTGTAACACGTAGCCGAGTTTTTAAGTCCTAACTGTTACAGATTGAGACAATTTGATAGTGAAGTCCCCATTTGCGCTTCATGTCGCGTTGCGTTGATGCGATAATCCCTCACCACGTCAGAGAGCGGAAGTATCGCCTGCAGCGCTAGCTAGCAGATGACCTGCGTGTGTTCCTCGATGGCGGCACGATTCTCGGCGGCGATACCCGGTTCGCACACCACGGCATCCAGGCTGTCCAAGCGACAGAAGGTGTAGAAGTCGCGCTTGCCGATCTTGCTGGAATCGGCGATCAGATAGCGTGAGTCGGCCTTGCTAAAGGCGAGCTGCTGGATACGGCCCTCGTCCATGTTGGACGTAGATACGTCGCCATCCAGAATGCCGTTGGCGCCGATAAACGCCGCGTCGATGCCCAACGCACGCAGGGTATCCTCGGCCGTTGGCCCCACAAAAGCGGCGGTGCGGCGACGGTACATACCGCCCACGAGGCACAGGTCGCAGTCTTCGCGCGACTCGAGCAGGTTAAACACCGAAAGCGAGTTGGTCACAATGCGCAGGCGACACGCCGGCAGCATCGAGGCCATCTGTTCCACCGTAGTGCCCGTACCCAAAAAGATGGTCGAGCCCTCCTCGATAAGCTCCACAGCACGGCGCGCAATCTGCAGCTTTTCCTCGGCATGCTTAGTGCGCTTTTCGCTGTGCGAATACTCATGGCGCAACATAGCATGGGGACGCCCCTGTGCGCTACGGGCGCCACCGTGCACGCGCTCGATCTCACCCAGGCTCGCAAGTTCTTCGAGGTCGCGGCGAATCGTCATATCCGAAACGCCCAGCGCATCCGAAATCTCCTTGACCGAAACCGTGCCCTGCTCTTCGAGCAGCTGACGAACCTTATCCTGTCGCTCTGCCTTAATCACGATGAATCCTCGCCGTTCTTTGCGCGCATATCATTCAAACAGTAACGAACAAATTGTATCAGACTCGTGCGCGTCAAAAATGAACACCCGCACAGCTCCAATCATCACTTTTTTGAGAAAAATACCCCCTGCTTTAGTGGGGTGTAGTGATAATCTCGCCTGTTCGCGCTACAGTTTGTCCGAAATACCTCGATGTTAGGAACCAAATGATCACTTCCGAGCTTTTCGGCACCGCGCCGTGCGGCACCTCCGTTCATCGTTACACCCTCAACGGGCCCGAGATCTGCGTTCGCATTATGGACTATGGCGCCACCGTGCTGGGTATCGATGTGCCCGACATTCCCGGCAACGTGCGCGATGTGGTGCTGGGCTTCGATAAGCTCGAGGATTACTTTGACAACCCCGCCTGCTTTGGCGCGACCATCGGCCCCGTGGCAAACCGCACCGCGGGCGCCACGATCACCATCGACGGCACGGACTGGCACATGCCGGCCAACGAAGGCGTCATCAACCTGCACAGCGATCTTGAGCATGGTCTGCACAAGCGCGTATGGGACGTTGAGCTCGACGAGACTCACAACGCCGTGCGCATGACCACCTCGCTTAAGGATGGCGAGCTGGGCCTGCCCGGCAACCGAACCTTTACGGCTGTGTTTACCGTTACGCGCACCGGCGTCTTCCGCATCGAGTATGGTTGCGAGAGCGACCGCGCCACCTACGTGTCCATGACCAACCACACGTACTTTAACCTTGCCGGCCATAACGCCGGCATGGACTGTGAGCACTTCTTTATCGCCAACGCTGCCCACTACTTGCCCATTAACGAGCAGAACATCCCCACCGGCGAAATCGCTCCGGTCGAGGGAACACCGTTTGACTTTCGCGAGCTGCGCCCCGTCGCACCCGGCATGGAGGCCGACGACCCGCAGATTAAGCAGGCCCGTGGCTACGATCACTGCCTGTGCATCGATGGCTATCAGTACGGCCGCAACCTGCGTCGCGCCCTACATGTCGAGGAGATGTGGACCGGTCGTGAGCTGGACTACTACACCACCGCCCCGGGCGTGCAGCTCTACACCGGCAACTGGCTGGGCGACGAGCACGCCAAGGACGATGCCAACTATGGCTGGGGCGCCGGCTTTGCCCTCGAGGCCGAGATGTACCCCGACACGCCGCACCAGCCGCTGTTCCCGCAGGGCATTGTGGGTCCGGGTCACCCCTACAGCAATATGATCGAATACCACTTTATGAGGCACTAGGCCCACAACGCGACATCTCGCACAGCAGCGCCCGCCGGCACCACCGCCGACGGGCGCTTTTTCATCTTTTGGGCGCATTTTCGCTGTGACTATATGAGTGGCATATCAAAACTATGCCCATTTACTACGTTTAGCCCGGGATGCTCGAGCATGCACCGGTTTTTGTTAAATTCACGAGCCGTCTACCTGCAGTTTTGTTTTTCTCAAATTCGGCATGCTCGGCGATAGCCGATCAAACGTAGTAAATGGGCATAGTTTTTAACAGGCGGCATCGCACGCGTCCCTCGCAAGGGCAAAATGATCCGTTTTCCTC
>DXMX01000019.1:0-7841 GCA_019413955.1 Collinsella sp. | reverse complement strand
TGAACAGATTGCCGATGGGATCGGGGGCGGAACTGGGGAGATAGCGGATTTCTAGCTCTATGCCGAGCTTTTGCAGCTCTTTGAAGGCTGCGACATCTGCGTCGTCTACGGCAACAGCAGGCGTTATGGGGCGCTTGCCCTCCCCTGCCTGCATATGGCCAATGCTGATCTTGGTTATTGGCACACCACCCTTAACCAGCGCGAGCGCATCGGCGGGTGAGGCCACCATGAGCAGAATCAGTTGACGCGGCGTTGCGGTATGAATGATGTCGACGGTCCTTTGCACCGAGAAAAACCGCGTCCAAACGCCTTCTGGCGCCGCCACCCTCATGGGTGCCCATTGGCGCGAATCTGCCGCGATCTCATCGTTGACGATTAGGACAAGGTTGGAACCCACGGCTTCGTTCCACAGCTCAACGTCTTGTCCGTAAATGAAACGGTCGTCGATGCGTGCGAGAAGAATCTTGGGTTGAGTCATCGCTGCCCCATTCTGTTTGAGACCCGTAAGAGCAAGACATCGCGTCTCCAATATTAGTGCATTTAAAGTGAGAAAAGCCGTCAGAACACTTGCGCGGATTTGCGATGTCCCGTATCATAGACAGCCGTTGACGCCTCAGTTGCGCCATCACATGGCCGCCAGCGTAGCTCAGTTGGTAGAGCACCGCTCTCGTAAAGCGGGGGTCACCGGTTCGAGCCCGGTCGCTGGCTCCATTGCATTAGTGCAGCTCAGAAGCGTAATTGCTTCTGAGCTTTTTTGTTTTCGCGTCTCTTTCCTCCTTCTCCGAGGAGTGAAAAAGGGGTGAAAAACTTTTTTAACTGTTTTCCATAAATAGTTAGCATCATCCAACGTTCACATTAGATCAAACAACAATCCTGTTACGCATAGCCTAATTCCGCTGAGTATCAGAGAAGAACGTCCGGATTATATGCATCCAGCTTCGCTTCTCCAGTCGCCAGTGACTCCTCCAGCCGGTCAGCATATTCAACAATAGAGCCGTAGAATATGGGAGTAAAATCCGAACTTTTCGATAAAGAGGGGTTCCGCTACGTCAATCCTCTTCTTGGCAACCGCGGCCTCATCCTTTTCATAGTACCCAGTGCCAGGAATCCGCTCGTTTGCCTGCGGCAAGCACTTAAGCTGCCTACACAAGCGCGCCGACCCCTTTGAAAGACCCATAAAGGTGATAGCACCAGAGATTACGCCACCGACGCCCACAACAACCTTGCCAGCGGCATCCCCCACCGTCTGCTTTGTTATCTTGATACCCATGAAGCTCAAGAGCTTCTTCAGGATCGGATACCAACTGGTCTTGGTTAGCGACTGGCGAGCGACCTTTTTCGCGACCGCCTCTTGGGCGTTTTTGGCGATTACGGTTAGCATCGAATTCGCGCTGCCTACACCCATCATCACACCGAGCAACACTGCCATTTCGTAGAGAGTCTCGTCATCAACGTCGTCACATTCTTCAAAAAAGGTCTGCCAGCCATACAGGTATGCCAGTTTCTGCATAATCCTGAATGCGTGCACGTAGTATTACGTAATATCGGCAGGAATGGTGCCCACCATCGCGACACCTCCGGGAAGACCCGCTGCAAAGGAAAAGGCGGTTGACTTCTTTGCCTCATAATCAATTACTTCTCTAGCAATTCTATCGATCAGGCCCACATCGATTCCGGCGGTAACGGGGGTCGTTTCCACGGCAAACTCGCCGACATCTTTATGGACACCCTTCCTCCTCAGCTCCGAGCGGAGGAAATGGGGCCGATCAATTCTCACTCCCTTTAGCCGAGCAACTTTTTTCATAAAGTCAATCAAAAATCTCTGGGCCTCCGCCAACTGCTCATCGCTCTTGTCTTTTAACTCTGCAAAAGCCGAATCAACGAGAACAGCGACCCCAAGGCCCTCGCCCTCGTTTTTCTTTCCAAGCAGCCTGACGTCCATACAGCCTTCCAATCAATGCGCCGCGCGGGCTATCGCGTTCTGCGACAGGCCGGACGCACGGAGCCTGAGGGCCTCCCTGGCCCTTATCCTTCTCGCCATGCTGTACCTCCTTGGTCTCGGCTGCATGGACAGCCGGAACGTACCAGGGGGACGGTGCCGACGGGAATATCGGCGGTGCCGAACGGCAATATTCGGGATGTGAGCGGACGGTGTGTAAGCGCAATATCGCCGGTGTCAAAGAGGACAATTACTCAAACAGGTGAAGGAGGGCATCGAGGAGGATAAGGAGATTTACGGTGGCAATTAAGAAGCCAACTCGCCGCGTCATGCCCGTTGGAGAGGCGAGCATGACCCTCATGGGTAATCAAGACACACGAAACAAAGGGGATTCGACAAGTCGCAAGAAAGGGGAGTGCATCACCTTTTGGGTTACGGAAGAGCAGAAGCAAGAGATGAGCACCTACGCGGCGGAACACAACACCACGGTATCAAGGATCATCATCGAAGGCCTTGAGATACGCATGGGTAAAGGGCAATCATTATAGCTTAGCCTTCTGCAATTGCTGCGACTCGATGCGGTCCTATCGATTTGCGCAACAGTGTGACGCGTTATCTAGACTGACGATCGTTTCCGCTGCATTTGCCAGCTCATTATCATGTGAAACAATGATAATGAGCTGTTTCAATTTGTTGTTTCTGACATACGAAGCGAGTTCGGCTCGGCTTGTTTCATCCAATCCAGTTGTAGGCTCATCGAGCACCAAGACTGATGGATTACGGGAAATTGCCGACCACAAGTATACACGGCGCAGCTCACCACCCGAAAGTTCAGGACAACGTTTCTCAAGCAAGCCCTCTATGCTGGTTGTCAACGACGGTAGCTCATTCATATGCTGGTGCTTTGTAAAAAATGGGGTGTTGAAATAATCCAACAGGTCCCGAACCGTCTCATCTGGAGCGAAGCACGGTTGGGGGCAGCACGATATCGTGTCTGAACGTATGTAATCCAAATTGCATTTTTCAATCGGCATGTCGTTGTATGTTACTTTGCCTGCCGATGGATACAGCCCAAGGAGCAGGTAAAGGAGCGACGTTTTTCCTCTTCCATTTTCTCCGGTTATGCAGTATGTTCCAGGGCCGGAGAAATCGAAGGAAAATCCGTCAAGAACCTTTCGGGGAGATCCGTCTGGAAGGGGTACCGTAAAATCCAACTTGGAAACAGAAATGCGATTTATTGTGTCAATCTTGACTAAACCTGTCTGATCTTGCTCTGGTTCCGGTCCTACCTTTCCCATGGCGCTCATCCTGTCCCACGAAGCCTTGGCATCCTGATAGGACTTGAACAGGTTCATCGTGTTTTTCAAGGTTTTAAATAGGACGGCAAAATATGCACCGACGATGGTGTATTCGCCTATCGTCATGGTTCCATTGATGATTCGCACTCCGGATACGATGAGTATTATCGCTTGAAACACGGCAGCAAAAAGGCTGTCAATCGATGTTAGTGAGAATGAGAGCTTTCCCGAGTGCAAGACCTTTGGAAAATACTTTTCAAATCCGGTGTCAAGTGCTAGCTCGCTTTTATTGTATGAAGACGTTAACTGAATGTTGAGAATCTGATTCAACTGCGATGCTATTACGGCATAGAAAGCGCTATCTGCCTCCTTCTTCTCGTACATGACTTTATATAGAAGCTTTCGCAATCCGGTAATAACGAAGAGATATGCCACAAGAAGGAGGATGGAGAATAGTGCGAGGAGTGGATCAACCGACCATATGACGAGCAACACGAAAGGAATGGCGACAACAGACAGGGGAGCGCTGATAAAGTTTGTTAGAACGAAAGAAGAAACAACACCTGAGTCAGTGAAAATCCTTTGCGTCGTATAGGCTGAGTCGGTTGTTCGGTTCGTCAGAAAATTAACTCGCTCAAAGCGCAAGACGGTTTCCCTGAGTAGGTCAAAAGAAAGCTTTGTGGATATACGGATAGATAACGTTCCTGCAAAATATGAAAATAAGGCAGAAAAGACCCCTATTGAAGCTACGAAGAGCGCAAAAAGCACAGCATCCTTCTCGCTGCGATTGGCAAGAAGGAAATCTAAGAACTTTCCGTTCACATATGGTGCGGCATAGGAAAGGGCGATTCCAATCGTCGTGATGGCAATGAACGTGAAAGCACCCTTTGTTTTACTAAACTTCGATAAGACGTACCGAATCAAGAATGGCCCCAATCTATCAGGTATGAAATACCAACTGATGACACCTTACACCGCGGTTCGGTGGAAACGAAGCGGCGACTAATCGGCACGAGCGCTTCCATAGAGAGTCTTTGCGAGCTGGATCCTCATAGAAACGGGAATTTTATGTTCGATCAATAGGCCGCGCACGGCAGTCGGACGGCTGAAAAATAAAACAGCCGTCCGACTAAAGCTGTAAATTTTTTCATTGTTTGTTGGGCATGCGCCTGAAGTTTCATGCAATAGGAAATCCATTATGACCATGGTCGAAATGTGAACACTACGATCGTTAGCAAGGAGACGCCAAGACCGGCAAAGATTATGATGAGCGGCAGAATGAAAGCCGCCGATGCCGATAATGGGATTTGGGACGCAAAGGCAATGATGCCCGCGAGAACGAGACCGGCTCCCGTCAACGCTATTCCGAGTCCGACCAATCTGGCAACAAGAGGAATCTTCTCGCTTGGAATATGAGCGATATGGTAACTGTGAATCAGGCCGGGATTGCCGGTCTTTACCATTAACACCCCGACAACGAGAAAGCAGATTCCTCCTACCATGCCGCCAATGGATGATCTTAGCGCTTCAGGACTCATTGCTCGTCTTGGCCACCTTGCTCGCTGAGGGGAAGTGCTGCGGCAAAAGTGATGAGGACCAGTTCATAGGCTCCAACTGCGGTGACTCCGACCGCCACATTTGCTCCCCACACGATGTAATACATGTCGAACCAAGTTTCCGTTCCAAGAGTCGATGCTCTGGTCGGATTCATGTTGTCTACTACGGGCTTCTCGTACATTTAACCCAACATCTCCTTCAACGATGAGTTCAACAGTTCATCCGCGGTATCATCAATCAGGTCAACGTGTAGATCACCTCCCATATCTATATCGCAAATTGTGTCGGACATACGCTCCATGTCGTCAATGGTCCACATGTGGTTACAGAGGTCTTGAACCAGTTTTGTGGACCAAATTGAGCTAAGTCCGTTGTTCCAGTAATCCTCAAGAGGGTGGTTTCTGATGTTGCCAACCACTAACGGGATATACGGAGAAACGACGATGTCGCCGTTTGCGTGCACTGAAACCTGATCTAATAGATATCGGTTATCAGAGAAGCGAATTAGATGGTCGACGGGGTCGCCCCATTGCGGTCGGACATTCGGGTGCTTCCGAAGGAAGTCGTCCTCTTGAATGGCGTGAATCAACGTACGGTATTGGGAATAGTCCGGTCTAATAAATGTGTTCTTTCGCGCACGGCCCAAAACCATGAGGGGTTGGACACGTAGTTCGATAAAGTCACCCGGCGTCCTCTTCGGCCTGTTAGATTTGGTGAAAATCTCATCTAATAGTGAGATGACATCGGGAAACTGTTCGGTGTTGAACGACGTGGGCGTAAATGCGATAGCAAGGTGCAAATCGGAATGGTTGAGTACGGTGGCAACTGCTTCTTCGACGATTTCGAAGGCTCCCTCATGTCCCCTCAGCCTATCGTGAGCTGACCCAATGCCGTCTAGGCTAAATTGGATGCTTTTGAGTCCGGAATCTTCTAAATCTCGGAGAAGGGATTCCGTGAGGAGAAGCCCGTTGGTTACCAGGCTCGCTGCAACATTCCCATCTCGCAATATGGGAAGGCAGCGCAAGATATCTTTACTGCGCAACAAGGTTTCTCCTCCACAGAAACACATGCTGTAAAGCGACATGTCTGCCATTTCCTTTGCGAAAACAAAAAGTTCATCTGAGGTCAACTCGTCGTGCATGACCTCATTCTCGCCGCTGCTGTTATAGCAGTGCAGACATCTCAAGTTGCACTTGTTTGTTATGTCAAGGGCGACGTGATGTGGCGCTCTGAGAACGTTGGTGTACTTGTTTTCCGAAACTCGTCCCATGGTTCCTCTTAACAGACTTCTGAAAAACAGTATACATTCATGCAGTCGCCGTCGCTGCACTCACCTGGAAAAGTGCCAGCGCAAGTGAATTCTGGCTCATTGATAAGATTTCGAATTCCTTCGTTTGATGCAATTTCCTTGCTGGTTAGGTTCAGGTGGAAAAAATTGGGAACATCGCAAAATTCTTGACGATAGAAGCTGGCCGCAGCGGCAATACATTGAACGGCGATGCTTGCGGGGCACAAAAGAAGACAGATGTCTGCGTATCTGAGTAAGGGATTGCTGGAGGGGGCGAGGCCGAGTAGACCGGTTGGTCTCCCTGACTCATATACAATGAAAAATTCCTTGCTCAGATTGAACAATCCGTTTCGCACCTCTAGCGGTCGTTCATACTGCTCGACGGAAAGAGGCCAACCGTAGACAATTGTGGGACTTTCTGGTTCTGATGAGCTCGCCTGGCTTGCCAGGGAGCAAATCAGGCGAATATCGTTTTCTTGGGCAAGCCGTATATGGGTCCCATTGTCCACGCAAATCTCATCGGCAATGGGTGTGCCATTTTCGGTCGGAGTTTTGACCCATCCTATTAGTCTCGATACGCTGAAACCTCTCATTGCCGAGGCTAAGTCAGATTTGAGCATGTCCGGATTGGCGTCTGGAAACTTGTCGCACATCCGATTAAGGATTGTTTCGACGGTGTTTTTACCATCGCACAGAGAGACGATGTAGCTCCCGCTTCCGTTCAACATGATATAGTTCAGCTCATCGCGTCCGGTTAGAACAGAGCGGTACCCGTTCTTTTCCTCTCTTGAGTATGGGAGAGAAATCGATTTCGGGATAAATCCCCTTATTTCGTCAAAGCTCCATTCCATAATTAATCCCTCCTTGTGTCTGTTTGAATATGAGCCGATTTTAGGCTCTTCGGTAGTTTCTGTGGGCGAGACATCAATTTTTCCGCAGGTGGATGCAAAAAAGTTCCGCATATAAGGGAAACGGCCCCGAGAGGGGGCCGTTTCCGCGCCGGGCAGGGTAGGATTTCGCTTGCTACATCAACCTACCGGAAAGGCCCTGACGCATGAACAGGATACTAAGCCGCGCGCTCGCGCTGGTCCACACCGTGATCGAGTACGCCAGCATCGACGGCGGCAGGATAATCGTCGGCGTCAGGCCGTGGACGAGTTTCGGGCTGCGGTGCCCCGTCTGCGGGAGGGCAGCGAATGCTACGACAGGTCGCCAAGGCCGCGGCTGTGGCGCGCGATGGACCTGGCGAGGTCGACCTCTCCGCGCTCGGGCTGCACGAGATGGCGGCGTCCCTGCCCGACTACGTGAGGATGGTCGCCGCGGGCGAGCGGGGCTTCGCCTCCGCCTTCGAGGAGATGACGCGCGTCGAGGTCGCCGCCCGGGAGGTCAGGATCACCAACCAGCGCATTCGGTCGTCGGGGTTCCCCTACGTCAAGGGGCTGGCGGACTTCGACTGGGACTTCCAGCCGTCGGTCCCTCGCGCCGAGATCGAGGAGCTCGCGACCCTCAGGTTCGTGGAGCGGGCCGAGAACGTCCTGTTCGTGGGAAGCGGCGTGGGCAAGACGCATCTCGCCGTCGCGCTGGGCATCGAGGCAGTCAGGGCGGGGCGCGAGGTCAGGTTCGTGGACTGCGCCCGGCTCGTCGAGGACCTTGAGGACGCCTCGTCGCGCGGCATCCTCAAGAAGAGGCTCAAGTACTACGCCCACTCGAGGCTGCTGATCATCGACGAGCTCGGCTACCTCGACGTCGGCAGCGTGGG
>DXMX01000018.1:26973-30776 GCA_019413955.1 Collinsella sp. | reverse complement strand
GTTCAAGATCGTCTGGAAACGCGTCCGGCTTGCGAACATCAACGATCAGATGGCGGTAGCGCTCGTGTTTGATCGCCGCCGGCAGCAAATCAAAGCCCACGACCTCGTGGCCCTCGTCCAAAAATCGTTGCACGCATGCGGCTCCGATACCGCCCGAAGCACCCGTGATCAAAACCCGCATACTTGCTCCTTAGGCGGTTGCGTGGCGCTCGAGGTACTCGGAGCCCACATTCTCGCGCTCCCAGCCGCGCACGACCTTGTAGCCCACGGGGCTCAGGAAAACCTCGCACAGCAGCTCGGCAACAGCGCCGGTCAGCGAGCACATAAGGACCTGCACCCAGGTCCAACCAAAGAACGTGTGGCTCACCACAATGGCAAAGACCAAGTTGTCGATAAACTGGCCAACACCCGTGGACACATAGGAGCGGAAGGCAAAGCTCGCAAAGTTATTCTTTTTGAGCATGCGGCCGAGCGACTGGTTGAGCGTGGAGTTAACCACGGCAGAAACGAGCATTGCCAGCGAAGAGCCCAGCACCACGTACCAGGTGCCGCCGATGGTGGCGTTAAGGGCAGTGTTGACCTCGATCATGCCCGTGTCGTAGTAGGCGCCCCACATGCCGGGCGTGAGCGAGCATGCCCAAAAGCACAGACTCACGGCCAGGTTGACCAGCAGCGCGAGGATAGAGATTTTGATGGATGCCTTGGCGCCAAAGCGCTTGCAGATCATGTCCTGGCACAAAAACGAAACCCAGCTCACCACAAAGCCACAGTCGAGCGCCAGATATGGCAGGCTGATGAGCTCTTTGTTGGCCAGCAGGTTCATCATGATGACGCTCACGAAAAACAGCGAAACCGTTGCCGCGGGAATGCTCCGCAGCAGGACCTTGTAGTCCTCCATGACCTTCTTGATCATTATGTACTCCTTTGGTTTTAGGTTTAACGAGCAGGATATCGGACCCGAACTGCTCGGACGCCCCGGTCTTGAGACGACGGTGGGTATGATAGCCGCTCGCGCGGCATCAGGCAAGCAATCGGCGCGGCAGCCCCGCAGGGCCACCGCGCCGATGCGTTAAAACGCTACGTTGCCAAACTCCGACAGGATAAGGTCGGGGTTGTGGTCGGTTGCCCAATCCACGTTCCACGGGCTCGTGAACAGCAGCAGCTTACCGCCGCGCATGTCCTCGACACGCAGGGTGTCGCGCGTGAGCGAAAGGCCCGGGATATCGATGGTGTCGGGGTCGTTCTGGATCCAGCGGATGTCCGTATAGGGCAGTGGCTGGCGACGAACCTCAACACGGTACTCGGCCTTGAGGCGGCGCTCGAGTACCTCAAACTGCAGCACGCCGACCACGCCCACGATGACGCTCTCCATGCCGGCACCCAGCTCGCGGAAGATCTGGATGGCACCCTCCTGGGCAAGCTCCTCCATGCCCTTGACGAACTGCTTGCGCTTGAGCGTGTCGACCTGCGTAATGCGAGCGAACATCTCGGGGGCAAACGTCGGGATCTGCGGATACTGCACGTGGCGCTTGCCAGAGCACACAGTGTCGCCGATGCTAAAGATACCCGGATCGAACAGGCCCACGATATCGCCCGCGTACGCCTCGTCAACAATCGCACGGTCATCGGCCATCATCGAGGTGCCAGTAGCAAGCTTAAGCTTGCGGTTGCCCTGCACGTGGAAGGCGTCCATGCCGCGCTCGAACTTGCCCGAGCAAATGCGCACAAAGGCGATGCGGTCGCGGTGGTTCTTGTCCATGTTGGCCTGGATCTTAAACACAAAGCCGCTAAAGTCGTCGCGGCAGGGATCGACCGGCTCGCTGGTGAGCGTATCGGTATAGGCGCGCGGCGTCGGGGCCAGACGCAGGAACTCCTTGAGGAAGGGCTCCACGCCAAAGTTGGTGAGCGCCGAGCCAAAGAACGCCGGGCTCAGCTTGCCGCAGGCCACAGCATCCAAGTCGAGCTCGTCGCCAGCGCCATCGAGCAGCTCGATGTCGTCCATCAGGTTCTTATGGTTCTCCTCGCCGATGAGCTCATCCATGGCAGGGTCGCCCAGCTCGGCCTCGACCTCGGCGACCTTCTTGGTGGCGTTGGCGTGGCCGTCGCCCTCGAAGGCAATGACGCGACGGGTCTGACGATCGAACACGCCGCGGAAGTTGCGGCCGCTGCCGATCGGCCAGTTCATGGGATACGTATTGATGCCCAGGACGTTCTCGATCTCTTCCATGAGCTCAAACGGATCGCGAGCCTCGTGGTCGAGCTTGTTCACAAAGGTGAAGATGGGAATGTGGCGCAGCGTACAGACCTTAAAGAGCTTTTTGGTCTGGGCCTCGACGCCCTTGGCGCCGTCGATGACCATAACAGCAGCGTCGGCGGCCATAAGGGTACGGTAGGTATCCTCCGAGAAGTCCTGGTGGCCGGGGGTATCGAGGATGTTGACGCAGGCGCCGTTGTAGGTGAACTGCAGCACCGAGGAAGTAACGGAAATACCGCGCTCCTTCTCGATGTCCATCCAGTCCGAGACGGCATGCTTGGCCGAGCTCTTGCCCTTGACCGAGCCGGCAGTCTGGATGCTGCCGGTATAGAGCAGCAGCTTCTCGGTAAGTGTGGTCTTACCGGCGTCCGGGTGGCTGATGATCGCGAATGTGCGGCGCGACGAGATTTCATCCGACAGGCTTGCCATGCGGATCCTTTCTTGCATTGAGTGCATTACGTCGTTGTAACCGCACTATTGTAGCCGCGAAATCCCGCTCTAGGGCGCCTATCAGGACAAATTCATCAGTTGGGGCCTAGGCAGCCGGCCCAATCCGTATTTGCCTCTTGCATAACTGTGCATAGTGTATATATACTGTGCTTACCGGTTATATACACGTGTAGCCCATCAGCTAAGGAGCCGCTGTGGACATCATCCTATCCAATTCGAGCGATAAACCCATCTACGAGCAAATAGCCTCGCAGGTCAAAGCTCAGATCCTTTCGGGCACGCTCGCTGCGGGAGCCAAACTCCCCAGCATCCGTGCGCTCGCGAGCGATCTTGGCGTGAGCGTCATCACCACCAAGCGCGCCTACGCCGACCTGGAGCAGCTCGGGTTTATCTGCACCGTGCAGGGCAAGGGCTGTTTTGTCGCCGAGGGCAACCAGGAGCTCTTGCGCGAAAACCAGCTCTGCCATATCGAAGAGCTGCTTGCGAAAGCGGCAAGCCAAGCCGAAGCCTTGGGCGTCACGCGCGACAAGCTGCACGAAATGCTCGACCTGGTAGCCCCCGAAACCATGCAGTAGCCATCTGCAAGAAAGGCTATACCATGCAAAACCTTTTAGAACTCAAAGGCATTTCACGCCGTGTGAGCGACCGTTTTTCGCTGCGTGACGTCACGCTTGCCGTGGAGCCTGGCCAGATCGTTGGCTTTGTGGGCGCAAATGGCGCTGGCAAAACAACGACGATTCGAGCCGCGCTCGGGCTTATCAAACTCGATGCCGGCGAGGTGCACCTGTTTGGGCAGCGCTGTGGCGCCGACGCACCCGGTGAAGCGCAGCGCTGCTTGCGCACCCGTGTCGGTCTCGTGCTGGACACGTGTCCTTTCCCTTCAACGCTCAAGGTGGGCCAGATCGAGGCACTCGTAGGCCCGGCGTACCCCACGTGGGACCGCAAAACGTTCGCCGGATTCATCGACCGATTTGGCCTCGATCCCAAGACAAAGGTCAAGGACCTCTCCCGCGGCATGGGCATGAAACTGCAGCTTGCCTGCGCGCTCAGCCACCAGGCCAAGCTGCTCGTTTTGGACGAAGCCACCGCGGGCCTCGAT
>DXMX01000018.1:25780-26963 GCA_019413955.1 Collinsella sp. | reverse complement strand
GATGAGCTGCTCGCCTTTGTTTCCGACGGCCTGCACAGCGTGCTGCTCTCGAGCCATATTACGTCCGACCTCGATCGCGCCGCCGACCGCGTCATCTGCATCGATAACGGCTCGATTATTTTTGACCTGCCGCGCGAGGACATTACCGACCGCGTCGGCATCGCCCACTGTACCCAAGCACAGGCCGCCGAGCTTATGGCTTGCGTCGAAGGCGCCCGTGCCGTCCACCACGCCTATAGCGTGGACGTGCTCGTGCCCAACCGTCGCGAAACGCTCGAGGCCTTCCCAGAGATTCCCTGCGATCGGGCAACCATTGATGACTATCTGCGCCTCATGCTGAAAGGGGCTTCGAAATGAAACGCGCCTTTATGTCCGAGCTCGCCATCGTTCGCACGCTCACCCCGAGCATCGCGGGCGTCGGCCTGTTCATCTTCGTCGTGCTAACCCTTGCCAACGCGTCGGATGGCGATTCCGGCATGAGCGCCGGCGCCTGCGCGGTCAGCGCCATGTCGCCCATCATGGTCATGAGCTCGCTGGCCGGCTTCGACAATCAAAACGGATGGGAGCGTTATCGGGCAACGCTGCCTCTCACGCGCAAAGACATAATTTGCGCACGCTACCTGTGCATCGTTGTCTTCTCGGCCATCATGGCCTGCGCCGCCGTGCTTTTGAACATCATCGCCCTTCCGTTCTTCAACAGCGCGGGCGTGGCCTCGACAGGACAAACCATCTTTGAGATCGCAATTGCCTCGGCAGCATCGATGCTCATCTCCCTCATGATGGTGTTCTTGGCACAGCCGCTGTTCTTCCGATTTGGACACATGGAGGCACTGCGCCTATCCGTTGGCCTGTTTGCCCTACTCGGATGCCTTACCATGGCAGCGCTGAGCTCCTCCAACCCCATCAGCAACTGGCTCATGTCGATTGCCGGGGCGAATCCCGATCCTGCCGTCCTTGGCTGTCTGTGTGCAGGAATTGCCGTACTGGTGCTCGCACTATGCGCAATCAGCTGCACCGTCAGCACCAAGGTTTATCGAGTACGCGATCTGTAGCCACACGAGTCTCAATCCGCGAAGGACGCGATCGCCCCCCCCTCCCCGCAAATCCGTGGCAAAGGGCATGTCCCCGGCGTGCGCCACTGTACTACTTGCGCAGCGGCTTGGGCAGTGGAATGCCGGCGGCG
>DXMX01000018.1:12909-25770 GCA_019413955.1 Collinsella sp. | reverse complement strand
CCCTTGAGTGGGAAGCACATGAGCAGCAGGCCCACGACCATGACCGGCTGGCGCATGACCGCACCCATCGTCGATGCCGTGCAGACGGCGACGCAAAAGACCGGATCTGCGCCGGTGAGGATGGCAAGGCCATAGCCCAGGCTTACGCCCGAGAAGATAACCGGGAAGAAGTGACCGCCGCGCCAACCAAGGTTGATGAGGGCGGGCGTCAGCATGGCCTTAACAAGACCGGTCGCGATAAGCACGCCAGCGGGAATGGTCAGATAGGTTTCCATGAGCACGTCGGCCTGGGTCTCGCCGGCAAACATGGTATAGGGCAGGACCGTGCCACAGATGGCGAGTGCCAGACCGGCCAGCATGGCCTTGACGACAGGACGCTCCCCTATTGCATGGGACAGTGCCTCGCTTGCATGCTCAGAGACAAAGTACAGCCAGCCGCAGACGGTGCCGATCAACGACAGAGGGACGAGCCAGGTAAGCTCTAGGTTGCCCACCTCGGCGGACTCGAACCTGGGCATGCCCATGCCGCCGCCCACAAGCTGTCCAAGCAGCAGGTAGGTGCCCAGACCGCCGGCAATCGCAATACCGTAGACCACCGTCTTTTGCGCCTTGGGCAGCTTGATGGTGATCTCGCCGGACGCGGACTCATCGTCGGCGTCTTCACCCTGGCCGTCGGTGCTACCGGCAAGCGGCGCCACAAAGCCAAAGACGGGCGCGGTAAAGAGCGCCGTCAGGGCAGCCTGGGTGCCCAGCAACGTGAGCTCCCTAAACTCGGCGCCAAAGCGACGCATGCGGTCGCCGACCCAGCTGCACAGACCGGCGATAACGCCGGTCAGGCCGGCCTCCGGTCCAATGCTTCCGCCAAACAGCAGCGGTAGCAATGCCGCGAGCGAAAGCTTGCCCAGGTTGTCGTACGGGTAGCGCCCGTCTTGCTTAACCTTAGCCATCACCTGGTTGAGGTCATCGGTCTTGGTGCCTGTCATCTTTTCGTACAGACCGATTAACAGGCCGCCCAGCAGGCAGACAAAAAACGGGTACGGCAGAAAGCCAAACGGGCCGCTGGCAAGCTCGGGCGAAGCGACGCCCAGCGCGTGCGGAATCTCAGTCCATAGATAGTCGATACCGTGCTCCATCGCAAAAAAGAACAGCCAGACTGCGGCACCCGCGAGTGCACCGGTCACGGCAACGCTGACCAAAAACAGCGCTCGGTTCGTGGGTTTGGCAAGGTTATCCATCGGGTCCTCCCGCGGTCAAAGTCGACATAGATACGTTTTATTGTAGAGCGAGCGTTGCCCGAACGAGCCAACCACCTGCGCCGCAAACGGCACCATTGGGAGCCATAGTGGGGCAGGCTCAAGACTTATCCGTTGATAATCGAGGCAATCTCGGGCAAATCGTCGGCAAAGTAGATGCCGTGCTGGCGCCTCGGGCTCGAAAGCCCCTTATCAATCATGTGCCCGAGCAGCGCCTTGAGGTCGTTGTAGTAACCGTCAAGGTTATACAGGATGCACGGAGCACTCAGGTGCCCCAACGACACCGCGGACATGACCTCAGCAATCTCCTCGAGCGTGCCCGTGCCGCCCGGAAATGCGATGAACGCATCGCCGAGCTCGATCATCTTGGCCTTGCGCTCCGCCATATCGCTCGTCACGATAAGGTCGTCGATACCGTCATGTTGAAACTCGGCCTCGATAAAAAAGCTCGGCTCAACACCCGTCACGTGTCCGCCAGCATCGAGCACGCTATCGGCAAGCGCACCCATCAGGCCCGACTTGGAGCCGCCGTACACCAGCGCGTGCCCGTTGGAGCCAATCCAGTTGCCCAGCTCTTGCACCGCAGGCAGAAATGCTGGGTCGTTACCAACGCTGGCGCCCAGGTATACCGTGATATTCATATTCAGTCCCCCTCGTCGTGACGCGCGGCGCCCGTTCTAGCGCTGGCGTCGACGATACTCGCGCACGCGACGCGAAAGATCGGCGAGCTCGTCACGATCGAGCTCTTCCAAATGCTCAAGATCGTCCATAAAGCGCGCCATGGTGTCCTTTTGGCGCATCTTGATAAGCGTATTGCAGTAGTTCACCGCCACGCCCGTAAGCATGGCGATATAGAAGATACTGATGACGCTTAGGATAACGGTAATGCCGCGGGCAACCGGCGTTTCAGCGGGGATATCGCCAAAGCCAATCGTCGAGACCGTCTCAAAGCTAAACCAGAGACCATCGCCAAACGTGAGGGTCGTGGGCTCGGACAGCCAGACAGCCGTCGAGCAAAGCAGATAGAAAATAAGAAACAGGCCCGTAATGCGTGCAAAGCCAGCCTGTCGCAGCACATCGGCAAGCGTCCTGAGCTTTTTCATCGCGACCCCTTCCACGGACAACCAATCACGTTCGCTCGGTATTGTCCCACGCCTCCCCAGCAAACGGAACTAGTCATTGGGGACGTTCTTAAATGACCAGTCAAACAAGAACGTCCCCAATGACTAGTCGTTTAAGAACGTCCCCGATGACTGCCGGGCGGGAGCGTTTAGCGGTACAGCTGCCGGCTGGGCAGGCTGAGCTGGTATCCTTATGCGGTAATGTCTCGATTCGTTAGGATTGCATGTGAGAGCTGCCACTGTCCTTCGTTCAGTTATATGTCGCGCCCTGGCCATTGTGCTCGTCGCGCTTGCCGTGCTGAGTTCTATCGCGCCTGTCCAGGCTTTTGCCGCTGACTCTAGCCAGCCAGTCAAGACGGTCCGCGTTGGTTGGCTCGTCAACAACGAGGGCTTCCAGGACGGCACCCCTGGCGAGCGTCTCTCGGGATGGGGTTACGAGTACCTCCAGACCCTGTCGTACTACACGCCCGGCTGGCGGTACGAATACGTCTCCGGCACCTTCACCGAACTTATGGACATGCTCGAGGCAGGCGAAATCGACCTCATGCCCAACATCTCCTACTCCGAGGAACGCGCCCAAAAGCTGCTCTTTTCCTCGAACCCCGAGGGCACCGAGCGCTACTACATCTACGCCAAGCCCGATCGCGACGATCTGGCCAAGGGTGACCCCCAAGCGCTCCAGGGTCTCACTATCGGTTGCAACTCCGGCGTCATGCAAACCTTCGTTGGCCAGCAGTGGCTCGCCAACGAAGGCATTACCTGCACCTATAAAGAAATCGACACTGGCAGCGCCCTCTTTGACGCGCTCACAAACAACGAGGTCGATGCCATCATCATGAACGACACGACCTCGTCGCCCAGCGCCTCCCCCATGTTCTACATTGGTTCGAGCGACTACTATTTTGCCGTCCCCAAAAGCCGCCCCGACCTGATGGACGACATCAATGCCGCCATGTCGGCAATCGCCCGCGTCAACCCACGCTATATCGACGAAGTCAAATCTAACTACTCGGCCCAAAACAGCGGTTCATCATCGCTCAACGGCCCCGAACGTTCCTGGCTCAAAGCAAATGACAACACCATCACGCTCGGCTACATTACGGGCAAACTCCCCTACTGCAACGAAGACGAAGACGGCAAAATGGAAGGCTCGCTCGCATCGCTTGCGACGACACTGCACGATAAATTTGGCATTACGGTCAAAACCGTCGCCTTTGATAGCTACAAGATGATGTCAAAGGCCCTGTCAAAGGGAAGCGTAGACGTCGCGCTGCCGGTATACCGAGATTACTGGTTTGCCGAGCAATCAGGCGTTGTGCAGTCGGTATCGTTTGGGACCATATCCCTCACCGCCATCCACAGCGGAAGCAACCTGAACAAAGACCTTCAGAACATCGCCTGTACCAAATCATCGTTTATCAACCGAAAAGTACTTGAAAGTCTGTTCCCCACAGCGACCGTGACCGAATACCGATCCGACGATGAAGCGTTCGACGCCCTCAGGAGGGGAACGGCGCGCTGCGTCGTCGCTCCCAGTTCACGCGTAAAAACCCTCGGCGATCGTTATGATCTCGAAGACTGCGAGACGGTCGAGCTCCCTGACACCTGCGAGCTCTCGTGCTGGATTTCGCGCAGAAAGCCCGAGCTGCTGGGAATCATCAACAAGGGCATCATCAATGCCGGAGAATCGCTCTCCGCAAGCAATTACTCCTCCACGTCGTACACGGCCCAGGAATCCAACACGCTTCAATTCCTTTATCGCAACCGCACCGCCATTGCAGCTACCCTCATCGGTATGTTGTCGGTCGGCATCGTCCTGCTCATCTGGGCACTCGCGCGCGCTCGAACCGAGCGCAAAAAAGCCGATGCTGCCAACGCCGCTAAGACGGCATTCCTCACGCGCATGAGCCACGACATCCGTACGCCGCTCAACGGTATCCTGGGCCTTATCGAGATCGAGGAATTGAAGGAAGGCGATATCCAGGTCGCCCGCGAGAGCCGTGCCAAGGCGCGCGTTGCCGCCAATCACCTGCTCTCGCTGATTAACGACATCCTCGAGATGGGCAAAATCGAAGACCGCAAGCTAACACTGGAGCATGCGCCTTTTAACCTCAAAAAGCTCTGTGACGATACGCTGGTGCTGTGCAAGCTCCGCGCGTCCAGTAACGGCATCACCATGCAGGACAATAGTCTGCCGTACGCCACGGGGCCATACATGATCGGCAGTCCCACCCATATCCGACAGATCATGATCAACCTGTTAGACAACAGCATTAAGTACAACAAGCACGGCGGCTCCGTCACCTTTAGCTCAAAGACCAAGCCACTCGATAACGGGCGCGCGCTCTTTTGCTTTAACGTTTCGGATACCGGCATTGGCATGACTCCCAAGTTTTTAAAGCATATCTATGAGCCGTTTGCCCAAGAAGGTGACGATGCGCGCAGCAAGTTCCAAGGAACCGGCATGGGCATGCCAATCGTCAAGTCGCTTATTGAACTGATGGGCGGCACCATCGAAGTCACCAGTGAGCTCCATGTGGGCACCTCGTTCTACGTGGAGATTCCGCTCGATATCGACGAGAATCCCCAGGAGCGGGCGAATACGGTTGAGAGTGCGCCCGACTGCTCGCTCGCCAACATGAACGTACTGCTCGCCGAAGACAACGAATTGAATGCCGAGATTGCCCAGGCGCTGCTAGAATCCGAGGGCGTCGTGGTCACCCGCGCCGCCAACGGCAACGAAGTCGTCGATCTGTACCTGTCGCATCCCGCCGGCAGCTTCGATGCCATTTTGATGGACATTATGATGCCGGACATGGACGGCTACGAGGCAACCCGCGCGATTCGTCTGAGCGAGAAGGTCGATGCAGCCGATATCCCCATCATCGCGCTCACCGCCAATGCCTTTGCCGAGGACGCCAAGGCGGCACACGATGCCGGCATGAACGCCCATCTGTCCAAACCGCTCGACTTTAACAAGCTCAAAAACATACTCGCCCGCATCAAGAAAAACGGATCCGTTTCGCTATAGTTTTTGCAGCAACCACGCACGACCAGAAAGGAAGCCAACGATGTTTAGGCCCTTACGTCGAAAGAAACGCGCCATCACCGACGAGGAAGCGCGCGAACTGCTCGCCACCTGCAAGCGCGGCGTCTTTGCCGTCAACGGCGACGATGGCTACCCGTACGCCATTCCCGTCAACTACTTCTTTGACGCCGAGCACGACAAGATTTATTTCCATGGCGCCAGGGCTGGCCACAAGGTCGACGCACTCAAGCGCGATGACAAGGTCTGCTTTACCGTTTACGGCAACGAGTGGTACCAGGACGGTGACTGGGCTCCCTACGTTATGAGCACCGTCGTCTTTGGCCGTTGTCGCCTGGCGAATGACACCCCCGCGTTTATCGAGGACAAAGTCCGCCAGCTCGCGCTTAAGTACTACCCTTCTGCCGAGGAAGTCGAAGAGGAAATCGCCAAGGACATCAAGGGCGTCCAGCTCTACGAGATTACGATTGAGCATCTCTGCGGCAAGCAGATTCAGGAAAAGTAAGTCCCTCAACAGGCCTCATCAATAGCAATATGGCCCGGTTCCAACCCACCTTGGAACCGGGCCATATGCTTATGAAGCGTCGGCGGCAATGTGCGCTAGCGCCTCGACGAGCTCCTGCGAGCTCACGGGTTTACTCAGGTGCGCGTCCATGCCCGCCTCGCGCGAAAGTCTGCGGTCGTCGGCAAAGGCATTGGCACTCACGGCGATAATCGGCGTGGTCGCGGCATCCTCGCGATCGAGCGCTCGAATCTGACGCGTGGCCTCAAGGCCATCGATACCGGGCATCATGATGTCCATCAACACCACGTCGTACTCGTGCGGTGCGCTCGCGGCAAACGCCTCAACGGCAGACTCGCCATCCTTAGCATGCGTCACGACGGCACCGGCACGGCTGAGCGTAAACTGCGCGATCTCGGCATTCAGATCGTTATCCTCTACGAGCAAAACGCGCAAGCCCTGGAGCGCATCGCCATCGCCCGCATCCGCGCGAACTGCCTGAGGAATCTCGGAGCGCTTGCATTTCTCGAACGGCAGGCGGATGGTAAACGTCGTCCCCTGCCCCAAGACGCTCGTAAAGCTCATGGTTCCGTCCATAAGCTCCACCAGCTGTTTTGCGATAGGCGCGCCCAGGCCAGTTCCCGATGAAGCGCCTTCCACTTGCTGCTCCTCGCGGCAAAACGGCTCGTAGAGGTGCTGTTGGAACTCCTCGCTCATGCCAATACCGTTGTCGGCGATCGTGTATTCATAGACGGGGACGCCATCCGCTGGCTCCACCTCGCGGCACACCAGGCGAACATATCCGCCCTGGCGGTTGTACTTGACGGCATTACCGGCAATATTGAGCAACAAGCGCTTGAGGTGCGTCACGCTCACCCGCGCATAGGGATGATTAAGCGTCTGCTGGTCGCAGATAATTGTCACCAGACGCTCCTCGGCCTGGCGCTCCAGAATATCGCGCACTTCACAGTTGAGGGCCACCAAATTTATGGGCACGAGGTTCAGGTCGACCTGTCCGCTCTCCAGGCGACTCATATCGAGTGCCTCGTTGGCAAGGTCGAGCAGCAGTCCCGATGCCGTCCAGATTTTTGAGCGGCACTCAGTCTGCTTTTGCAGATCGTCCGCATTGGCATCGCCAACCTCGACCATGCCGCGAATGCCGTTGATGGGCGTGCGCAGATCATGGCTCATGCGACGCAGAAACTCTGTCTTTGCCGAGTTGGCAGACGAGGCCTCACGCGCCGCCTTTGCCAGCTTGTCGCCATAGTCGCGCTCCTGCTGCAGCAAGTCCGTCAAACGTCGACGATCAGCGCGGCGACGCACCGTCACAACAACGGCTATAACACCGCCGTAGAGCACCAGCACGCCGGCGGCAACAGCCGCGGCGACCTCAAAGTAGCGCTGCGCCGAGGCATAGGTGTACACATAGAATTTGTGCGCTTTTCCAAATGTGCCCAAATACCACTCGCCGTCGGCGTTGACCAATCTGACCTTACCAGCCAGGCATCGATCCTTAATACCGTCGACAATAAAGACATCCGTTGCAGGCAGATTGAATACGCCCAAAATGGTGGGTTCAACGGCATTGGTCGCAACGACCTTGCCGTCGCTTTCGATCACGATATTGCCGCTATCGATGGTTTCATAGCCATCAAGCAAGCTCTGCAGTTTGAGTGTATTGCTTGCAACCGCTTTCGCGCTCTGATGCCTTACCGCGATAACGATGCCCTCGCCATCCTGCCGAGTCACGCAGCCAATGTCTGCGACCGAATCATCCGCAAGCGTGATGCGGGCGGTATAGGACTTAAGCGGATGAGTTGCCACCTCAAGCACGGGTGATTCTTTGAGATACGTAGCGAGCGACCCGTAGTCCACATCGCCCGTCGAGGACTCGGACACCAAATTGCCCGATGCGTCCGTCACGATCAGCGCGCTCACGTTGAACTGGTCGGCGTATTGCTCCAGCATGGCGTTATCCACCGAACCGTCGCGCTCCATATCGCGGGCAGCCTCTCCGGCGATCTCCATAACGCGAATCAGGTTTTTGGTTGTATAGGCGCTGTTGAATGCATCGTAGGAAAGGCTCTGCGTCGCCACGTAATCGACAACGTCGGCAAAGCGCTGCTCGGCTTGGGCCGTCGTGTAACCGTAGCTCATCATGCCGGCAACAACCGAGAGCGCTATCCCCAGCAGAGCGACAAGGAGCCATGCCCCTGCCGAACGATTGCCCCGCTCCTGAGCAGCGTGGTCGGGCGCATCGATCATGATAGGCCCTCCATATTCAAAAATGGCGAAGGGTCATCAAAGTACTTTGACACCAGGCGTTCCATGGTGCCATCGGCAAGCATTTCTTGATAGGCATGAGTGAGCTTGACGTCGATGCCACGCGTATCGTTGATATCGAAAGCGGTGCCCAAACCGACCTCTAGCAGCGGCTCATCCAAAATGCGATATGTCACACCATAGTCTTTTTCGTAGGTGAGGAACGAGGACTCATGCGCGGCGATAGCGTCGACCAGGCCCTCGACGAGCGCCGGGTTCAGGTATGAACCGTCCGAAAAGCTGTAGAGTTCCTTGATCTGCGGAACGTTTTCATTTATGCGATTGAGCAAAATGTCCTCGGGCTTGGTGGTGGACTGAACCGCCACGATCTTATCCTCAAGATCGGCAAACGTGTAGATATCGCTCTGGGGATCGACCGCGACCACCTGGCGGCTCGCAAGGTACGGGCCGGCCCAACGATATTCGTTTTCGCGACCCGTCATACTAAAGCTGCCCATGACACAATCGAGTTCGCCGCTCGCCAGCAGCTCCTTCTTCTTTTCCCAGTCGATCAGCTGGTATTTTGGCTTGTAACCAATGCGAGCCAAAGCCTCGGTCAATATCTCGACATCCAGGCCAACGATATCGCCGTACTCGTCGGTATACACAAACGGTGGATAGAGGTCGCTTCCGACGTTGAGCGTCTTAAGGTCGTCGTCTTTGACTTGCGAGGCGTCCAGACCTTCTAATTCAGACGTCGAGGCTCCGTCATTCGACCCGGAGCAGCCAGCTATCGCTACGACAAAGACGCTCGCCACTGCAAGCGCAACAAACAACGAAATGGCAACCGAGCGACGGGATCTTTTCATCGAGCTCCATACGATCCTGTTTACAGACTTAAATGGTTAAAGATAATAGCAAACAAAACCACACGAGTACCCAATGGTTACAGGCGCTTTACCGTGTGGGACCTTCCAGCCGACTTGGCAGAAGGCCCCGCATGCAGTGCTCACTTACCGTGCATTAAAAACGTAGCGGTCCAGGCGGTCGCACGCCTCCCTTACGCGCGAAAGCGGCAGCGCCAGATTCACGCGAATGTGGCAGGGTCCGTGGAACGGGCGGCCGTCCTGATACCCCACGCCCACGCGTGCCCCCTCATCGAGCAGCCACTGAATATCGCGGCCATGCTCTCGGCACCACTCGGTGCAGTCCAGAAACACCATGTACGTGCCCTGCGGACGTGAATAGGACACGCCCTCAAAATGCTCGTCCACGTAATTGCAGAAGTACTCGATATTGCCGGCAAGCACCTGATTGAGCTCGTCCACCCACTCATAGCCCTGCGGCTGGTAGGCACCGATAAGCGCATGCATGGAGAGGACGTTCATCTCGTTGTAGTGGGTCTTGTTGGACACGGCGCAGATGCGGTCACGCAGCGTCTCGTTGTAGACAATGTGGTAGCTGCCGACAAGGCCCGCCAGGTTAAACGTCTTGCTCGGCGCATAGAGGGCAACCGTGCGCATGCGGGCATCCTCGCTCACCGACTGCGTCGGGATGTGCTTGTGCCCCGGCAGGATGATATCGGACCAAATCTCGTCCGATATCACCACGCAATCGTGCTGGCGATAGATGTCCATGGCGCGCTCGATTTCGTCGCGCTCCCATACGCGGCCGCAGGGATTGTGCGGCGAGCAGAACACCGCGGCATGGATGTGGTTTTGGGCGAGTTTGCACTCCATGTCCTCAAAGTCCATGCGCCACACGCCCTGATCGTCGAGCTTAAGCGGGCTATGGACAATACGATAGCCCGCGGCCTCGATGGACTTGGTAAAGCCGATGTAGGTGGGGCTGTGGACCAGCACCGCATCGCCCGGCTGGACATACGCGCGCAGCGTCGACACGACACCGCCCAGCACGCCGTTTTCGTAACCGATATGTTCAGGGCGCAGGCCCTCGACGCCATTGCGGCGGCTCTGCCATTCGATGATGCGGTCGAAATACTCGGAGCGCGGATTGAAATAGCCAAACATGGGGTGCTGGGCGCGCTGAATGATGTGTTCCTGGACCGTGGGCACCGTGGCAAAGTTCATGTCGGCCACCCACATGGGAATGCGGTCGAAGCCCTCGTCGGGTGCGTTCGGGGCCATACCGGGGATCTCACCCCAAGAGTCAACGGCGATGGCGTCCATGCCGTGGCGGTCGATGATTGAAGTGAAGTCGTATTTCATGCTGGACTCCCGTGCAAAGTTGATTGTTTTGGCAGGCGTTATTGTCCACCAGCGTGGGCGGTTTTGGCGCGGGGTTTGGCGCTTAATTTGACGGGTGCGGACGAATGGCTGGTTAGTCTTGCGCGTCGTTGACGGCAACTACGGTTAGCTGGGTTTCATCGACCGTAAACGATATGTCGAGCCCGGCGTAAGCCAGATGATAGACGCGGTGTGGCTCGTGCTTGCTGCCCGCGCGGCGCGGGTCTTGGCGAAGGACCTCGACCAAGCCGAGGAGCTTTGCGGGCGGGACCTTATCCTGCAGTGCTTGCGGAAACTCAACATCGAGCTCTTGCCACGGAGCATCCTCGATCCAGCCTCCGGTCGCATCCGGGTGGCAGTCCGCAAACGGAATGTAGGGCTTGATGTCGTAGATGGGCGTACCGTCGCGCAGGTCGGCCCCCAACACATGGATGATGGGGCCATCGTCGGTGAGCTCGACACGATCAAGCTTGACGCAGGTGAGCCCGATGGGATTAGGGCGAAACGGACTGCGCGTGGCAAACACTCCCACACGTTCGGCTCCGCCCAGACGCGGCGGGCGTACAGTTTTCGACCATTTTGCGTTGGTGCCGGACCTGTCCTGCGGTTTAGCGTCGACGGCAATATCCTTAGCCGTGCCGCCGGGCGTTCCGTTTTCGAAGCGCCACAGCAGCCACAGGTGAGAGAAGGAGTCCAGGCCCTCAACCGCTGCACTGGAGGCAAATTCCGGCTCAAAAAAGATTCGTCCCTGCAGATGGGGCGCCAAAAAGCTGTTGCGCGGAATGCCGAACTTCTGCGGCAGGTCGGTATGTATGCGTGCGATAGGTTCCATGCCGGTCATTGTACGGCATGGAGGCGTGGGGCGTTGCGCGCAATTCTTCGCCGCGGTCCCCCGTCGTGCAACCAACGGTTGCTTGGAAGGGCGCCTGCCGCCGCGTATGCTTAAGCCATCAACCAGCAGAAAGGAGCCGCTATGGCCTTTGCAGAAAAGCTCATTGCTGTCCGTCGCGCCCATCACCTTACCCAAGAGCAGCTTGCCGCTAAGCTCTTCGTCACACGCCAGGCCATCAGCCGGTGGGAGCGCGGCGAGGTCACACCGGGCATCGACATGATGAAGCTCATCGCCGCCGTAACCGGAGAACCGCTGTCCCACCTGCTCGAAATGCCTGAGCACTATTGCCAGAGCTGCGGCATGATACTCACGCCCGACGACTGCGGCACCGATGCCACGGGCACCGCGACCGATCATTACTGCAAGTGGTGCTACGACCACGGCAAGTACACCTATGACACCACCATGGAGGCAATGATTGAGGATTGTGCCCCGCGCCTGGCACAAAACACCGGCATGTCGCTCGACGAAGCCGTCTCGCTCATGGGCGCCGTCCTGCCGCAACTGGAGCGCTGGCGCACCATGCAGGAAAACGAGGCGCGCTACGGTGCCGAGGCGCGGGCGCGCTACGGCGATGAGGCTATCGATGCAGCAAACGAAGCGTTGCTGGACATGGACCCCGAGACATGGAACGACATGAAGGAACTTGAACGCGCTATTCTGGGCCAGCTCTCAATTGCCATGGGCATTGGCGACCCAGAGAGCAACGAGGCTCGTAAGCTTGTCGCGATGCATCGTCGCTGGATTGCTCTCAACTGGGGATGCGAGCCCCAAGACGAGGCGTACCTGGGCCTCGCCCACGGTTATCTTGCCGACCAGCGCTTTGTTGACTACTACGACAAGCCCTGCGCCACCGGAGCCACGGCGTTTCTGGTCCAGGCCATCGAGTCTTCGTTGACGCGCGCATAGACCGCGGCGGCTTTGGGTATTTCAATCAAAACCTCAACCGATTGGAGACCTATGGCTACTAATCACGAGCTCGCGCTGTACGTTATGACCGGCTGCCCGTATTGCTTAAAGGTCAAGCACTTTTTGGCCGATAACGGCGTGACCATTCCCGAGCGCAATATCTCGACCGATTCCGATGCCGAACAGACACTCATCGCCGTCGGCGGAAAACGCCAGGTTCCCTGCCTGTTCATCGACGGCAAACCACTCTACGAATCGAGCGACATCATCGCGTGGGTGCAGGAAAACCTGCTCTAGTACGCACGCTCTGTCCGTCCAGGGCCCCAACCCATACGACCCAAACATGTACACCAGCATCCAAAGTCGACATTTTTCGACATCTTTGGATGCTGGTGTACAGTTTTTGCGGGTAGTCATCGGGGACGTTCTTAAATGACTAGTCGCTAAAGAACGTGCCCGATGTCTAACTAGCCGCGGAAGCGAGCTATGGGTGCGAGTGGCTGCTCGCGAAAGACCCGCTCGACGGCGGCGCGGTATTCGTCGACCTTTTTGGTCTTACGCACGAGCTTGTGAACGGTAGCGGGGTCAGCGAAGGCGCACTTGGCGTAGAACCACCACTCCTTCATGCGA
>DXMX01000018.1:1585-12899 GCA_019413955.1 Collinsella sp. | reverse complement strand
ATCACATGGCGTGTACCGGGATAGGCCTCCACCAGCGCATCCATGTCCTCAAGATCAAAAATGTCGCCGTTGTATGCCACGGGAAACGGTGCCCGCTCCAACGTCTCGCCATAAAACTCTTTGCGCGGCGAGCCCGTATAGCGGTCCTTTTGTACGCGCGGGTGCACAATCAGCTCCGCCAGCGGCATGCGGCAATACAGATCGAGCACGCGCTCGTATTCGTCGTCATTCTCCAGGCCCAGCCTGGTCTTTACCGACACCGGCAACGGCGACCGCTCGCACACATCGCTTAAGAACGCCTCGAGCTCGTCGAGATTGCGCAAGAAACCCGAGCCCTTGCCCTTGGCGACAACCGTTCCCGAAGGGCAACCCAAGTTGAGATTGACCTCGCGGTAGCCCATGTCAGCGAGCACCTGTGCCGCCCACACAAACTCGTCCGCGTTCTTAGACATCAGCTGAGGCACTACGTTGAGCCCCTGGTTATTGGCAGGATCGATCTCCTTAAACGCTTTGCCGCCAAAGCGGTTTCCCACCCGCGGCGGCGGCAAAAACGGCGTGTAGTAGCAGTCGAGCGCACCAAAGCACTCCGCATGCAAGCGACGGAACACATGCCCGGTAATCCCCTCCATAGGGGCCAACGATAGAATCATCTACTCTTCTCTCATATCAACGAACGTGACAAAGGGACTGTCCCTTTGTCACATTATTCGGAGCGCAGGGCTTCGACGGGGTCCTTCTTGGATGCGCTACGGGCCGGCAGCAGGCCGGCAACAACCGTCAGCAGCACCGAAATTGCAATGAGCACCAGCGCATCCTGCACGGGCAGACTCATCAGGTTGGGGACCTGTTTGGCCGCAAGCGCCCAGGCATTGACCGGGAAACTCACGAGCACCACGACGACAATGGCAAAGACGCCGGCGATGAGGCCCTCGATAAAGGTCTCGGCATTGAATACGTTGGCCACGTTGCGCTTCGACGCGCCGATCGCGCGCAGAATGCCAATCTCCTTTTTGCGCTCCAGCACGCTGATGTACGTGATGATGCCGATCATGATGGAGCTCACGACCAGGCTGATACTCACGAATGCGATGAGCACCAAGCTGATGGTGTTCACGATGTCGGTCACCGAACCCATGATGATACCCATGTAGTCTGTGTACGAAATTGCCCGATCATCGTGGCCAGCGGCTTTGACCTGCTTGTTGTACGCATCGATGTGATCGAGTACGCGCTCCTTGGCCTCAAAGTCGCGCGGGAAAATCTTAACCGAGATGGGATCGGCCTCGTCCGCATAGCCCAGTGTGGCCAGATTGTTATCATAGGTGAGCTTCGACGCCTTGGCATAGCTCATCATGAGCGAACTCAGGTCCTCGGCGTCCATGTTGAAATGGATGGCATGAGCAAAGGCACTCGCATCCACGCGCATGGCGCTCGCTAGGTTGGCAAAACTCGACGACATCTGCGTCGCCATCTGGTCCATAAGCCCTGCCGCGCCCGCCTTGAGCTGGGATGATACCGTCGACGCTATCTGCTCGCTGATCGACTTCATCACCTGATCCATAGCCTGCTGCAGATACGGAGCCAGCTGCTTTTGCACATAGTCGGTCATCGCCTGCTGCAGGCGCTCGGCCAGGGCATCGCCGCCGAGCGCTTTGAGCTGGGCTAGGATTTGCTGGGCTGTGTCATCATTCTCAAGATACGTCGAGAATGCGGCAGAGAGCTTTGACGCGTCCTTAAGATCATCGGGCGACAGCGCCTTAAACTGATCAGACTGCAAAAAGCCCTCAAACAGCTGGTTGGCTAGTGTTCCCACGTGCTGCATTTGCTCGGGCGTGAGTTCCAGACCGTCAAAGATACCCGAGAAATCTGGGGTTGGCGCTTTTGCCATGATGTCGCTGAAGTCGATGTCCTTGCCAACGTCCGAAAGGTCAATGTCCAGACCGGACAGATCGACGTCCGAGAGATCAATGCCGCCGCCGGCAACACCCGAGAGTGCAGACGAATCGAACGAGAACGCGCTCTTAAGTGCTGCCTCGTCCACACTGAACATGCTGCCCAGATCCACTCCTTGTTTGGCCTCGCCTTGTAGTTCGTCGAAGGTTTTGCCCGTAAAGACATCCGTCTCGGGGTGGTCGAGTTGCTCCTGCACAATCTGCGAATCGGCGGCGCGCTCCATAAGCTGGCGAGTCAGCGCATGCGTATAGGCAATGCCCGGAGACAACGCACTCGCATTGGCCGTCTCGTTAGGTCGCACCACGCCCACAATGTGCACGTCAATACCGTCGGCAACCTTAGCAGCCATAAAGTCGGCGTCGTCAGACATGTCGGTCCACATGCCGGTCTCTTCGTTTTTGCGATAGGCATCGGCCGGCGACAGCACCTTAAACGTCATGGACAACGCATCATCGTAGGTAAAGTCGGCGCCGGTCTCGGGCGTCTCGATCTTACCGTCGGCCGTCATGGCACTGTTTACCAGATCGTTGAGCTCATCGATATCCAGCGCACCGATGCTGTAGAGCGTATAGTCGCCCACCGTGCCACGACTCGAAAGCACCATCACGGCTTCGTTGGCAGACGTGGGCCAATGACCGGCGACGACATCGTACTGGCTGTCGAGCAGACTCTGGTCGTCGATCATCTCGTTAAAGACCGAGGTTCCCATGGATTCCATGCTCACCGTTGCCGCCGAGCTCGCGCCTCCGCTCATGGCCTCGGTCATGGCGTTGGGCACCAGCCGGACAGGCTTCTCATCGCCCTTGCCGGCACGATAGACAACCGGCGATACACCGTAGCCGTACTGAATGGCGTTGACCTCTTTGTCGATACCGTCGCCGCCGTCGTCAAGCCATGCCTTAAAGCTCGTCATGTCGTTGGACTTAACGCTCGCAAACATATCCTTTACGGCCGTGACCACGGGAATCTTATCGGTTTCGGCACTGTCGTCGGACGAATCCACGTTTTCAGGCGAGTCATCATCCGCAGCCCCCTGTCCGCCCATCATGGACGACAGGTCGTAATCCTGCTTGGAAATGGTGAGTGGGTAGCTCGAGAGCGTATCCTCCTCGACCTTTTTGATGTAGCCGTTTACGCCGTTGGACAGCGCCAGAATCGCCGCGATACCGATAATGCCAATCGAGCCCGCAAAGGCCGTCATGGCCGTGCGGCCCTTCTTGGTCATGAGGTTTCGGGCAGAAAGCCCCAGCGCCGTCACAAAGCTCATCGAGGTTTTGCGCGTAGGCTTGGCCTCGCGGCGCGTGGCGTCAGCGACATCGAAAGGATCGGAATCGTCGGTGATCTTGCCGTCCGCCAGGTTGACGATGCGCGTGGCGTATTGGTATGCCAGGTCGGGATTGTGCGTGACCATGATGACCAGACGGTCGCGCGCAACTTCTTTGAGCAAATCCATAACCTGCACGGATGTCGTTGAATCCAAAGCGCCAGTCGGCTCGTCGGCAAGGACGATCTCAGGGTCATTGATCAGGGCGCGGGCAATGGCCACGCGCTGCATCTGCCCGCCCGATAGCTGGCTCGGGCGCTTGTTAACGTGTTCGCCCAGGCCAACCGCCTCGAGCGCCTCGCGCGCACGCTGGCGGCGCTCGGCATGCCCCACACCTGTGAGCGTAAGCGCCAGCTCCACGTTTTCCAAGATGGTCTGATGCGGAATGAGGTTATAGCTTTGGAACACAAAGCCGATGCGGTTGTTGCGGTAGGCATCCCAATCGCGATCGTGAAAATCCTTGGTCGAAATACCGTCGATGAGCAGGTCGCCAGAATCGAAATGATCGAGCCCACCGATAACGTTGAGCATCGTAGTTTTACCCGAACCCGAGGGACCCAGAATGGCCACGAACTCGTTATCGCGAAAAGACAGGCTTACGTTGTCGAGCGCCACCTGCGTAAACGACTGCGTAACGTACCTTTTGCAAATACCTTTGAGCTCCAGCATGGACGGCAACCTCTCCTGCGCAGGCACCCTGCCCGCTCTCCTCCGCCGTTCGTATTCGACGCTTTTGTCCTACTCTATCCCCATTTTTTGCCGACGCCAGTGAGGAATGTAACAAACCGCGCCAAAAAACGAACGGGACGGCGCCCAAAAGAAGAGGTCCCGAGCGGGACCTCTATATGGTGGAGCTTATCTTGAAAGGCAGCAGACTACTTCGCACAGCGACACACGATCCTCGCTATGCTTTACGCGGTTTTTACTGCTCGCTATTCGCAATCGCCTGGTCGATAAGCTTGTCGAGTGCTGCGCGCTGCTCGGCGGAGCTGATGGCTCCCACGATTGGATCCCCTACGATGTTGCCATTCTGATCGATGACATACGTTGTCGGGAACGAGAACAAATTTGACGTAAACTTACCGGCCTCGCTATCCGACTTGAACCAGATGTTCTTATATGTCACGCCCTTCTTGCTCAGCACGTCCTTGGCATCTGCAATCTCGCCCTTGTTGCCATCGAGCGTAAAGGAATTGACGCCCACGACCTGGCCGCCCTTCTCGGCAAGCTCCTGATTCAGTTTCTCAAGATCGCCCAACTCACCCACGCACGGCTTGCAAGTGGTGAACCAGAAATTCATGACGGTAACCTTGTTCTTAGAGAACAGCTCGTCGCTGCTCACGTCGTTGCCGTCCAGGTCCTTGCCCGTAAAGCTGGGGAACTTCGTCGCCTCGCTCGAAGCATTGGCACCAGCCGTCATGCCAGCGGTCGAAGCGTCGACGCTCTCGCCTGCGCTCGGCGTGCTTCCACAGCCGGGGAACTCCTTCTCCAAGCTCTCGAGCTTGTCCTCGATTTCCTTGATCTGCTGCGCACCGGCCTTGAGCGTCTTAAGCTCATCCGCCGTAAACTCATCCTTGGCGCCGTCGATGGTCTTGAGCAAGAAATCGCCGTAATTGCTGCCGTCCTCAATCATTGTCGAGTCTTTATTTGCCGCATTGAATACCTTTTCCCACAGCGCGTTATCACTCGAAAAGATCTCGTTCTCCTTCTGCATGAGTTTTGCATACAACTCGGCGGCCTCGTCGGCATTGGCCGGCTTCTGCGCAGTGAGTTCTGCGATCTTAGGATCGGAGCCCGCAGATTTACTCGCATTGCCACCGGGTGCCGAGCACGCCACAAGGCACAAGGCCAATACCGGCACCATAAACAGGGCCGCAATCTTAGAAAGCTTCATAGTCATTCCTCCGTTTTGTCGAAGCTTGTTTACTTTTTATCGGCGGTCAAGGGAAGCTTTTCCGCCGACACATCCAGGCCATAGCGATAGCTGATGGCATCGACAGGACAGGCCCCGATGCACTTTCCGCACCGGATACATTCGGCATGATTGGGCGCGCGGACCACATCAACGTCCATCTGACAAACCTTTGAGCACTTGCCGCACGAGACACATTTGCACGCGTCAACCTGAATCCCCAACAAGGACACCCTATTCATGAGCGCATAGAATGCGCCGAGCGGGCAAATCCATTTGCAGAAGGGGCGGTAGAACAAAACACTCAGCACTACCACGGCAATGAGAACGACAAGTTTCCAAGTAAAGAGATGTCCCAACGCAGATCGAATGCCGGCATTGGCAATGGCCAGCGGAATGGCGCCCTCGAGCACACCCTGTGGACAGATGTACTTACAAAAGAACGGGTCGCCCATGCCCACGTCGTTAACCACCAAGACGGGCAGCAGCACCACGGCAAACAGCAGCACGACGTACTTGATGTACGTGAGCGGCTTGAGCTTTTTCGTGGAGAACTTTTTGCCGGGAATCTTATGAAGCAGCTCCTGCAGCCAGCCAAACGGGCACAGAAAGCCGCATACAAAGCGTCCCAGCAGCACGCCGAGCAAAATGAGCGTACCGGTAACATAGTAAGAAAAGTTGAACTTGGATGAACCTACCACCGACTGGAACGACCCGATGGGGCACGCACCCGATGCCGCGGGGCACGAATAGCAGTTAAGTCCAGGTACGCAGACTGTTTTTCCCGCGCCCTGATAGATGCTTCCTTTGGCAAAGTTTGGCAGGTGAATATTGGTGACCAGCGTCGCCGCCGCCTGAATGAATCCGCGAAATCGGGCCAAAACATGCGACGCAGTGTTTTCTCTTTTATCCAATTCCGATACACTCCAAGCACAGCCTAATCGCTTTGGCCAGCACGGCATCCGCCTCGCCACGCATAACACCAAAGCACACCATGGCAATTCCGACGATCAACAAAGCGACCTGTACCATGGGTTTTACCGCTTTGAACAACTCGACCACTCCTTTCGTTACGCGACCATTGGACCATATCGACTATAAAATCCGTGTTAAGCGCGATTTGGAATGTGCAAGGAGACTGTTATGCGTATTTTGATCGTCGAAGACGAGCGAGCACTGTGCGATGCAATCGCGCGCAGTTTGCGAAACTTGGCGTACAGCGTCGACTGCTGTCACGATGGACAGGAGGCGCTCGACCTGCTGGGCATCGAAGCCTTTGACCTCGTGGTACTCGACCTCAATCTTCCCCATGTCGACGGCATGACCGTGCTCAGGGAACTTAGGAAAACCGATTGCGAGACCAAGGTACTGATTCTGTCCGCGCGTGGCGAAGTATCCGATAAAGTCGACGGACTCGATGCCGGCGCCAACGATTACCTCACCAAGCCGTTTCATCTGGACGAACTTGCAGCAAGGATCCGCAGCCTTACCCTCAGGCGCTTCGCACAAAGCGACATAGTATTAACCTGCGGAAAACTCAGCTTTGACACCAAGGCGCGCATCGCTTCCGTGGGCAGCGAGGCCTTATCTCTTACACGCAAGGAAACGGGAATCTTGGAATACCTGATGCTTAATCAGGGGCGACCGGTAAGCCAAGAGGAGCTTATCGAGCACGTTTGGGATAGCACCGTGAACTGTTTTAGCAACGCAACCCGCGTTCACATCTCGTCGCTCCGAAAAAAGTTGCGCAGCGCTTTGGGATACGACCCGATTCGCAATCGGATTGGAGAGGGCTACGTTATGGAGGATAGCGAATGAAAAGGCTTTCGCTGCAATGGCGCATAACGATCATGACGGCGCTGCTGACGTGTGCGGCGTGCGTGCTGACGAACTGCCTGGTCGGCTATACGGGCATGCGCTATATGGATGCCATCGGCAGTGACATCTCGGCCTTTAACGCTGCCGGCGCGGATTCGCCCCAGGTGTTCGACCCAACGAAAACGGCCCTCGATGACAAGGTCACAATCGTCGTAAACGACGCACAGGAGTCTTTTGGCACGACAACCTGGTGCATCACGGCTGGAGTCACACTCCTTGGCGGCGCGCTGGCATACTTTGTGAGCGGTCGTGCGCTCAAACCGCTACGGGCTTTTGCAGCCCAGGTTGAGCGTGTGCAACCTGACAACCTAAGCGAAATCAGGCTCAGTGAAGATGTGCCCACCGAGCTACAACGATGCAGCGCCTCTTTCAACGACATGATCGCCCGTCTTGGCGAAGGGTTCTCTGCACAGCGTCAGTTTACCGGCAACGCCGCACACGAGCTGCGCACCCCGCTCGCCCTTATGCAAGCACAGATTGAACTGTTTGTCTCCGAGCGCTCCAACTTACAATCCGAAACAGCCGAGCTGCTCGGCCTGCTACAAGAACAAACCGAGCGCATGTCTCGAATGGCCAAGGTATTGCTCGAGATGAGTGAGCTCCGCAGCGTCCCTTGCGAGGACGATGTGGAACTTGGTCCTTTGTCCGAAGAGGTCCTCACCGACCTTGCGCCACTTGCCGAAAATAAGGGCATAGCCCTCAATTGTGCTGGAGACGCTTTAGTAATCGGGAGCGACACGCTCCTCTATCGGCTGGTGTTTAACCTGGTCGAAAATGCCATCCGTTACAGCCGCACCGGCTCGACTGTCAACGTCTCCATCCGCGACAACGACAGCCATGTGTTCCTGCGAGTCGAGGACCAGGGCCCGGGAATACCCAAGCAGTACCGTGAGAGCATCTTCCAACCGTTCTTTCGCCTGGATAAATCCCGCAGCAGGGCATACGGCGGCGCAGGGCTCGGGCTAGCGCTTGTTTGGGAGATTGCAGCGCTTCACGGTGGCACGGTAGAGGTCGAAACAAGTTCCGAGAACGGGACCACCATGCTCGTAAGCCTTCCAAAACGATCCGCAGCGTCAACCGAGCAGTAAAACGAAAGGGGTCCCGAGCAACAGGAGTACAATTGCTGCTATTGTTGCCAGCTGTTGGGAGATGGAAGATGGACTGCGATGGCTACCCATGCGTTCCCATGCCGTTGATGTGCACTGCCTTTGTGCCGGGGCAGATTGACGCTGCGGTTGCAGGCATTTCCGGCCCCGATTCACGCACCATCGCCACGGCAGAAGCGCTGTACTTTCGCGGACAGGCCGCCCTCGCTGCCAAGACGGCGCGCCCCTATCTTGACGCCACCGATTCCGCACTGCGCTATTCCGCATGCTTTATCTGCGGATACGCCAGCCTGTCGCTCAACCGTATCGCCGACGCCCGCCGTTGTCTTGCGGGCATCCTCGATACGCCAACTGACGAGGAATCACCCGCCGTCCACGCCACGCATATCCTGTTCGCCTCGGCCGCGAGCGTCCTGCTGCACTTGTCTTCCCCGTATTCTGCCGAAGAGTTTTATCCGCTTGCGGCGCATCTGCCCGAAGGCCTGCGCCTGTTCGCCAGCTACGTGATGGCGCATGCCCTGTACCTGCGCGGCGAATATGGCCGCAGTCTGGGCATGGCGGAAAACGCCCTGATCATGAAACAGGGGAGCTATCCGATCTCGGAACTGTTCCTGCACCTGGCAGCTTCCATGGCATGCATGAGTCTCAAAGACGTCGACGCCGCAAAAACGCACTTCGGAGCCGCTTGGAACATTGCGCGCCCCGACGGCCTTATCGAGCTCATTGGCGAGCACCACGGCCTTTTGCAGGGGCTCATCGAGGCATGCCTAAAATCGCAATACCCTGACGATTTCGCACGTATCATCGAGATTACGTATCGATTCAGCTACGGCTGGCGGCGCATCCACAACCCCGATTCGGGCGAGGACGTTGCCGACGATTTAACGACCACGGAGTTCACCATGGCCATGCTCGCCTGCCGCGGATGGACCAACGCCGAAATCGCACGCCACATGGGCGTGTCGCCAGGTACCGTTAAAAATCGACTGTCCAACGTGTATGCAAAGCTTGGCATCGGCACGCGCACCGAACTGGTCGCGCATATGCTGCGTTAGCAGACAGACTGCCTAGCGCGGCACGTGCGCCCCGGAGCCCCGGCGCTTCCCTCGCTCAAATTGGACATTTTGGCCCTCGGACGGCACTACCGTGACAGGATGCCTTCTCGCAAAATTGGATTATTTCCACCGATACCTGCGGGATGGGAGCCAAAGATGCTTGATCGCCGTTCGTTACTTGTTGCCGGAGCGTCCTCGCTGGCGAGCATTATGTTGCCGCGCGTGCCGGGAAGCGCAAACGCCTTCATATTGCCGTTCGCGCCCACCGAAGCCTATGCCGACGAAAAAGACCCTTTCAGGGTGCTCGTTCTCTCGCGCACCATGTTTGGTGTGGTCGTGGTCGACGTCGCCAACAAGAATACGCCCATCACGGGTGCCCAGGTCACGCTCACATCGCGCTATGCCGCAGGCAAGCAGCTCACCGCCACTACCGATGAAGAAGGCACGGCCATCTTTGAGATCGCCCCTCTTTCGGAAGGCTACGTGGACGAGGCAACGCTTCTCGACGCGTACGACTTTAACGGCGGCATCTCCATTAGCATGGCGGGCTACCGTGATGTCGAGATTCCCCTTGCGCGTATCCAGGGCGGCACCGCCATAACCGCACCCACGCGTCCGCTTTCCGACGGCGAGCCGTACTTCCGCCAGCTCACATTCGACGAATGGGACATCCAGTACGCTGAAGCCACGTTCATGGCATTGCCAGCGGACGAAGCAGCAAACGATCAGCCCGACACGCACGCTTTTACCGTGCAGGCCCATCTGCCGCAGGGCGGGCAGGCAACGTTGCATATCAATAAAGTGATGCCCGCTGCGGGCAGCTCATCCGAAACCGTCACGCAGATTGGCCAAGTCAAGGCCAGCGCATCGGGCGCGGATAATCTGGCGACGTTCACGCTCGAAGACACGTTCCTCGATGCAGCTTCGGGCCTTCTGGAAGAAGGGTGCAGGCTGCGCTTTGTCCTCGACTATCAGGGCAAAACCTACACGCTCTCCTCCCCCATGGCCGTTGTCACCGCGCCGGCCGCAAAGGCGGAATCGGGCTCGACCACCATCATTCCCACCACCATGGACCAAGAGATCACTCCGTTTGATTTCCCCGCATCGTTTCCCGGCATCGGCGGCAATAAGTTCACGTGCTGGATGCCCTCGTTCCCCATTTTGTTCGATTTCTCGTTTGCCGGGTACGTGCTGTTTGGCGGAGGATACAAACCAGCCAGCTATATGAACGATTCGGGCAACCCTGATCCGGAATACTGGAAGAAATCGCCGCGCGAGTCGGGCGCCAAGCAGGCAAACCGCTACCTCGACGAGATGGAGGGGAAGTGGAATCAGTACAAAAGTATGAGTGCCGGTTCGGGTACCGATCCAAGAAACACCAAGCTGCTTCGTCACCATTGCACGCCGCTGTTCACGATGGATATCGCCACACAGCTGTACGGCTCGCTCGCCTACGATTGGGTGGGCAAAACCTGGGGTAACAACAACGACCCCGCATACGGTAATATTAAGGCCCTCTTCCAGGTAAGAACCGACCTCAATTGGACCGAGCAGTTTACCCTAGGACCGGTGCCGTTTTTCCTAAACGTCAACCCCTGGGTGCTGGCGAAGCTGGCGCTCGCCGTGGGCGCCCACACGCACGGCAGCGGCGCGGCGTTTTTCAAGAACATTTCGCTCGACTATTCAAACACGTCGGGCTCGTTCACCATCCAGATCGGGCTTGCCGTCACCTTTGGCGCCGGCGTTGCAGGCGTCGCTTCGTCTGCCGTGCGCGGCGCCGCATCCCTCACGCTGTTCATTGGGTACGAGAAGGCAGATGGACACCAGCTTCCGCGGCTGCGCGTAGGTGCAGACGTCGATGTCGACGTGATACTCCAGTTCGTAATGTTCAAGTGGACCACCAAGGCTTGGTCGGGGTCGTGGCCCACACTCATCGATTCGTGGAATATGTCGGTGAACAATGGCGATCAGTATGTGCTCCAGCGCTCTAAGCTCGCATTGGGAGGAGATACGCCTTACACGCTGGATGCCCGCTTCGGCACGCCCGGCAACATCGAGGCGGGCATCCAGCGTGTAAGGCGTATCT
>DXMX01000018.1:0-1575 GCA_019413955.1 Collinsella sp. | reverse complement strand
CATCGAGGCGGGCGGCGTTCCGCAATTTATCGCATCGGCCACCATTGTCACCAACGCCGAGTTGCTCGCGCGCGCCGAGGTTGCAGCCACCGCGATAAACGTCGCGCCTACCGTACGCGATTGGGACCGGGCGGTCACGCGCATTGAGCTCGAGGCAGACGCGGAGAGCGACGACACGGGACAGATCGAGCATTTCGTCCATGCACTGATAGAGAACGACGAAAACGCCGTGCCGATGTATGAGTACACCTATATCGGGCAGGCGACGAACGCCGTTGCGGACCCCAACGCCAATTCTGCTGGTGTATCGGAGGACGAGCGTGGCGGCATCAAGCCCTCGAGCGACAACGTGCTGTTTACTGGCGTGCTCAGCGAAGCTCACATGAAGCTGGCGATTATCGCCGGCGTAGAATGCCTGTTCCGCATCGCCTCGGTGCGCTACGGCGAGAATGGTCGTTCGCGCCTGGTGGTGCACGCAAAGACGAACGGCACGTGGTCCGCTCCCACGCCCGTGGACTTCCCCCTTGGGTTTGGCGAGAGCGACGTGGAGCGCGACGGCATATTCGATTATGACTTCGACGTGGTGGAATATACGGACGGCAGGGGAAACAAGGACGCCTACGTGCTGCTGGTCTCGGGCGAGCGCCCCGCCGGCGACAACACCCTTTTCGATACGGCGAGCACATCCGGCATACTGTCCGTTGTGCGCCTGCGCATAAGTAGTGACGAGACCCGCGTGATATCGCACACGTCGTGGCGCAGCATCTCGCGCGGCCGCCTTCAGGAGGATGGCTACCATTGCCTGCAGTGCCCACGCATCACGGTGGGCAAGACACTTGTCGACGGGCGCCTGTCGGGCGCCTACCTCCACCGCCGCGGAACCACCGCAGAAAAGGCGCTCGGCAGCGAGGCCGAGGTTGCGCTGGAGTGCTTTACCCTGTGGTCGGACGTTTCGGGCGACAGTCTCACGTTCCGTCAGGTCCTCCGCTTTCCGCAGGCACCGTCGAGCATCGAGCTCGGCGCGCCCGAGAATATCAACGGCAAAATGGTGGTGCCCGTTGCATACGAGACTGCAGGCGGTTGTGGCTGTGCATCGTACGCCGTGATCGGCCAGTCCATTGCGGGCTGGGGCGTTATGTCGCCAGATGCTACAGTACCCCACGCGGTGCCGTGGCCGCAGCACACGGGCTTTTTGGCTACCGTCAACGAGCAACTGCAGCATATTACTTGGGCACGAGGCGCATCGGCATTTGCAACGCAGCCCGTGGGTGCCGCAGGCTGTGGCCCGGCATCGTTTAGCGTAAGCAACAACGGCAGGTGCGTGCTCTATGTAGAGAACACCGATGGTAAGGTGGGACAAACCTACGACGAAGAAGGCAACCCGGTAGCAGTGATGGGCAAGCACTTCCGCATCTTCGCCAGCACCTTGGCAGACGATCTGTTTACGGAGCCGTTCGTGATGTGCGAGCTGGACCATCCCGTCGATCAGATAACGACATTTTTGACGTCGGGGAGCATGCTCTCCGCGCTCGCCACGCACATTGTGAGCGCGGAGAAGAGCGAGGCAGAACTACA
>DXMX01000017.1:33194-33499 GCA_019413955.1 Collinsella sp. | reverse complement strand
CCGTGCCCGTGCCTGAGCCCGAGCCTGCGCCAAGCTCCGACGAGGACCCGCAGGACGAGTAACCCTGCCACCTGCCATTTGGGGACGGGGTAGAAACGGTAGAAATAGCGCTTGACAAATGAGCGGGGGAGGACGTGTCGAAACGTCCGCCCCCGCTTTGATATCGCGATGTGGCTATGACTGCGAGATGGCCGCGAATCGACTACTCGCCGCGCTTCTCCTCGCGGCGAGCGGCGGCACGTGCATCGTGGATGCCCTTGATCGCGGCATGGCGTGCCGTGCGGGCGTCATGGATCTGTCTCTTA
>DXMX01000017.1:26983-33184 GCA_019413955.1 Collinsella sp. | reverse complement strand
TGTATAAGAGACAGGTCATGGATGGCGTCGCGAGCCTCGGCGGTCGTTGCCTTGGCAGAGCGCAACTTGGCGGCCAGGTCGGGGTTGGTTTCGGCGACCGCGGTGATCGCGGGGCCGTCGAGCTCCTCTTGTGTGGGCTCGGCCAAAAAGTCGATGGCATACTGGGCGGCCACCATGGAGCCCTTTGCCAGCACAGTCTCGTCGATCTTGTAGAAGCAGGAATGTTGGGCGTACGTGGCGCCAATCTTGGGGTTGCGCGTACCTACAAAGGCGAGCACGCCCGGTACGCGGCGCAGGTACTCCGAAAAATCCTCGCCCGAAAGCGTGCCGCGGTAATGGCCTTGGCCGGTGGGGCCCAAGCATTTGATTACTGCCTGGCGGCAGCGCTCGCTCGAGGCGGCATCGTTTTCGACCTTGTAGTTGGCGATGGTGTAGTCGGTGAGCTTTGCCTCGGCGCCCAAGGCGGCCGCGGTATGCTCCACGATGCGGCGCATGAGCTCCGGCATTTCCTCGTGGGTCGAATCGCCGTAGGTGCGCACCGTGCCGGCGAGGTAGGCCGTGCCGGCGATAACGTTGCGCGCGGTGCCGCCGTGCAGCTCGCCGACGGTAATGACGGCCGGCTCGTAGGGACTGATCTCGCGCGAAACGATGGTCTGCAGAGCGTTGACGATCTCGGCGGCAACCATAACGGCGTCGTGACCGCGCTGGGGCATGGCACCGTGGCACGAGGTGCCGCGGACGTCGATGCGGAACCAGTCGGTATTGGCCATGCGCGGCCCGGGCTCGCAGCTCACGGTGCCGGCGTCGACCTCACTCCAGATGTGCGCGGCGTAGGCGCCATCGACGCCGTCGAGCACGCCCGTGCCGATCATGAGCTTGGCGCCCTGGCCGTTTTCCTCGCTGGGTTGGAAGACGATGCGGACTTCGCCGTGGATGTCGTCGGTCATATGGCGCAGGATTTGCAGCGTGCCGAGCATCATGGCGATGTGGCAGTCGTGGCCGCAGGCGTGCATGCAGCCCTCGTTGACGCTGGCAAACTCCTCGCCGGTCTGCTCGGTGACGGGCAGGGCGTCGATGTCGGCGCGCAGCAGGATGCGGTGGCGTGCCGTCCTCGCGATAGGCGTCGGGCGCGGTGCCGCGAAGGGTTGCCACAAGGCCCGTCTTAAGGGGACGCTCGTAGGGGATATTCATGGCGTCGAGCTGGTTGGCGATGTCAGAAGTCGTGCGCTCCTCGGCAAGGCTCAGCTCCGGGTGCTTATGGAAGTGGCGGCGCTGCTTGATGATATAGGGTTCAAACTCGGTAGCGATATCTTTGATGGCTGCGGTGACGTCGTCAGCCGCGCGAGCCTCGGTCGCCGCCATAATCTGCTGTGCCTTGGTCTTCGTCATGGTCGATTTGCTCCTTGCTGGGTTGATCGCAAAATCGTACAGGCTCTCTCCAGTATGCCACCTGCCGCTAGGGCTGGTAAAGTTGCCGTTTGCCGCTTGGGGTTTTGTTACAAGGGCGGGGGAGTACACTCGGGGGTGTTGAATTTCCTGCCAGAGATGGGGATGCCCATGCAACATATCGATCGGATTATCCGCTCTAAGAACGTCTTTACCGCGCAAGACGGCATCGATACCGCCCGCGAGCTGGCGATTGCCATCGCAGGCGACCGTATCGTCGCAGTCGGTGCGCCCGATGACGTGATTGCCGCCGCGCCTGCCGCCACGCCGGTTATCGACTACGGCGAGCAGTTTGTCTGCCCCGGTTTCCATGACGCGCACCTGCACTTTTTCCATACCTCGGTCGGCTCCTCGCCGTACATGCTCATGGATATGGGCACGTCAGAGGCGGCACTGGTGCAGCATGCGCGCGAGTTTTCCCAGGACCTGCCCGATGACGCTTGGGTTGTGACGCAGGGCTGGCGCGACTACCGTTGGGACCCGCCCGAGCATCCTAGCAAGGCGTCGCTCGATGTGGCATTCCCCGATCGTCCCTGCGTTATGTATTCGGGCGACGGGCACACGCTTTGGCTCAACAGCCGTGCACTCGAGGCGCTCGGCGTCACGCGCGACAGTGAGCCGCCGGCGGGCGGCAGCTACGACAAGGACGCAAACGGCGAGCTCACGGGCATTGCTCACGAGGCAGCTGCTATGCAGCTGCTACCGCGCTGCCTTGAGTGGCTGGGCGAGGATCGCATCGCAAGCGCTTACGCCGATCAAATGAGGCGGATGGCCGAGCAGGGCATCACCTCGATATGCGATATGTCGCTCATGCCCATGCCGGGCTGCGATTTTATCCGCGATGACGTCTACGACAAACTGCAGGCAGCTGGCAAACTGGGCATCCGTGCCCATCTGTTCCCCACGTTGCTGGATGACCAATCGCGCTTAGAAGAACTGCAGACCCGCTACGCGAACAACGCGCTGCTCTCGGCGCCTGGTTTTAAGCAGTTCTTCGACGGCGTCTCGAGCGAACACACGGCCTATCTCACCGATCCCTATACCAACCCGCGCTTCCCGGGCGATCAAGGTCGCCTGACGGTTCCCGTCGAGCGCATGCGCAAGCTGGTCCTGGCGGCAGCCGAGCGCGGCCACACCGTGCGCATCCACGTTATCGGCGACGGCGCCATCCATGCCGCACTCGATATCTTTGAGGAGGCGGCAGAGCTCTACGGCTTGCCCCAGCACGGCCATAATACGCTTGAGCATTTGGAGAATCTGCTGCCCGAGGACATCGATCGTCTGCGCAAACTCAACGTCATTGCCTCGAGCCAGCCCTGTCATATCACACTCGACCCGGGTGGTCCGGAGCGCGACCTGGGCTTGGAGCGTAGCCGCATCATGTGGCCGTTTGCGACCTATAAGCAGCGCGGCATCCGCCAAGCCTTCGGCACCGATAGCCCCATCACAGCCGTTACCAGCATGAACGTGCTCTACACGGCTATCACCCGCCAAGACCCCCGCAGCCACTGGCCCGAGGGCGGTTGGCTGCCGAGCGAGCGTATCGATGCGGCAACGGCTCTGCGCAACTACACCCTGGGCAGCGCCTATGCAGCGGGCGACGAGCAAAACCTCGGCAGCCTAGAACCCGGCAAATACGCCGACCTGGTAGTCCTGGACCAAAACCCACTCACCATCGACCCCCAAGAACTCCAAGCCACCAAAGTCCAAGCCACCTACCTAGCCGGCAACCTGATCTACGAGCGCTAAGTATTCATGTCTTACCGTTAAACGCGGCTCGGGCAGCTTATTTTGGGATGGCGCTCGAGCCGCGTTTGTTTGCAAATGGGGGGTTCGTTAGGAGCGTCCCCGCCCTGCTTGATTTGGGCGCGGGGCGGAGGCGCCGCCGCCCCGCGCCCAATTTGGACAGCAGCAATGCTATCTCTAGGTGTTTTGCATACTTTCCATTACGAATTGCATAAAAAGGCTGGGATGTTCTTCCGGATCCTGATGTACCCCCGTCCGCGCCGTGCAAAAAACGGAGTGCGAGCTCTGCCTGTGCCGCTGCGGCTGAGTAACGTTGCAGAGATTGACGTCATTTTGTGCTCCGGTGCGGCGTGAGGCATGCCTTTCTGTCCTGACGGGGTTTGCCTGCCGACCAAAATCGCCGGCCGAAGGCGTCCTTGGGACCAATATGGTGTGTCCGGCACGTATGCAGCCGTCCTAGTCTGCTGAATACTCCCAAAAATGCACGGTGCTCCCCAGGGGACCCGTGCGCGCAGCGAAAACCATGCACATGTCGCTATCCGCATCGCCATTTTGCTGCACTGACTTTTCTGAATGCCGGGCCCGAATTAGTTAACCTGCCTCCCGTGTGGCTCCGGAGGGGCGGGGCATAAGGTTTATCGCGAGTTCCGCACGAGCCGAAGGCCACTTAACGTGGCCTTCGTGCGAGCAGGACTGCCCGAGCAGGAAACCTTATGCCCCGCCCCTCCGGAGCCACACGGGAGGCATCGCTAAGTTATCCCCCGGCATTCAGAAAATCTAAGTGCCAAAAAATAAGATTTTTTGACTCCGTGTTGTATAACCCGCCATTCGTGGGTACCATTCAACGCGTACGCAAACAAAAAGGGTTAATTCGCGCGGCATAACCGCGCGGCCCAAAAAGGAGGAAACAAGCATGTCGTCTTTGAAGCCGCTTGCAGATCGTGTTCTGGTCAAGCCCGACGAGGCCGAGCAGAAGACCGCTTCTGGTCTGTATATCGCCAGCAACGCCCAGGAGAAGCCGCAGCGCGGCACCATCGTTGCCGTTGGCGCCGGCAAGGTCAACGACAAGGGTGAGCGCATCCCCATGGACGTCAAGGTCGGTGACGTTGTCATCTATGGTAAGTTCGGTGGCAACGAGGTCAAGGTCGACGGCGAGAAGTATCTGCTGATGCGCGCCGACGACATCTACGCTGTCGTCGAGGCCTAGTCTCGTCAGAATCTCTGATTCGTCTTTGAACGCGCCCGCCGCATAGGACTCGGAAGCGGCGACGCGAGTCACATTTCTTTTGGAGGATTACCTACCATGGCAAAGAACATTACGTTCAACACCGATGCCCGCGCTAAGCTTGCCAAGGGCGTCAACACTCTGGCCGACGCCGTTACCGTCACCATGGGCCCCAAGGGCCGCTACGTTGCGCTGCAGCGCACGTTCGGTGCTCCGACCATCACCAACGACGGCGTTTCTGTCGCCAAGGAGATCGAGCTCGAGGACAACATCGAGAACATGGGTGCCCAGCTGGTGAAGGAGGTCGCCACCAAGACCAACGACACCGTGGGTGACGGCACCACCACCGCAACCCTGCTCGCTCAGGCTATCGTCAACGACGGCCTGCGCAACGTCGCCGCTGGCGCCAACCCGCTGGCCATCCGTCGCGGCATCGACAAGGCCGTCAACGCCGCCGTCGCCGAGATGAAGAAGCAGGCCAAGCCGGTCGAGACCAAGGAGCAGATTGCTTCCGTCGGTACCATCTCCGCCGGTGACCCCGAGGTCGGCGAGAAGATCGCCGAGGCCATGGAGGTCGTGGGCAAGGACGGCGTCATCACCGTCGAGGATTCCCAGACGTTCGACATCACCATCGACACCGTCGAGGGCATGCAGTTCGACAAGGGCTACGTCTCCGCTTACTTCGTCACGGACAACGACCGCATGGAGGCCGTGATGAAGGATCCGTACATCCTCATCACCGACCAGAAGATCTCCAGCGTCCAGGACATCATGCCTGTTCTCGAGGCTGTCCAGCGCGCTGGCCGTGGCCTGCTCATCATCGCTGAGGACATCGATGGCGAGGCTCTGCCTACCCTGGTCCTCAACAAGATCCGTGGCGCCCTCAACGTCTGCGCCGTCAAGGCCCCGGGCTACGGCGATCGCCGCAAGCGCATCCTGGAGGACATCGCCGTCCTCACCGGCGGCCAGGCTGCCCTGGACGAGCTGGGCGTGAAGGTCGCTGACATCACCGCCGATATGCTCGGTACCGCTAAGTCCGTCACCATCTCCAAGGACAACACCGTCGTCGTCGGCGGCGCTGGCTCCAAGGAGGCCATCGACGCTCGTATCGCTCAGATCAAGGGTGAGATGGAGAACACCACCTCTGACTTCGACCGTGAGAAGCTCCAGGAGCGCCTGGCCAAGCTCTCCGGTGGCGTTGCCGTCATCAAGGTCGGCGCTGCTACCGAGTCCGAGCTCAAGGAGATCAAGCACCGCGTCGAGGACGCCCTGCAGGCAACCCGCGCTGCTGTCGAGGAGGGCATTGTCGCCGGTGGCGGCGTCGCCTTCATGGACGCTGCTCCTGCGCTCGACGCCGTTGAGCTCGACGACCCCGAGGAGAAGATCGGTGTCGACATCGTCAAGAAGGCTCTGACTGCTCCGGTCGCTACCATCGCCAAGAACGCTGGTTTTGAGGGCGCTGTCGTGGTCGACAAGGTTGCCGAGCTGCCCGCCGGCCAGGGTCTCAACTCTGCCAACGGCGAGTGGGGCGACATGATCGAGATGGGCGTCCTCGACCCCGTCAAGGTCAGCCGCGTCACCCTGCAGAACGCTGCTTCTGTCGCCAGCCTGATTCTCATCACCGAGGCTACCGTCTCCGATGTGCCCAAGAACACTCAGCTTGAGGATGCTATCGCTGCTGCTACCGCTGGTCAGCAGGGCGGCGGTATGTACTAAGGCCGACAAGGTCTAGAACTCCCACCGGGAATCCGGGGGCGTGACGGGGGCTTCTCTCCGGAACGTCC
>DXMX01000017.1:14190-26973 GCA_019413955.1 Collinsella sp. | reverse complement strand
GTTGTGGGGGATGCGTGTCCCGGTCGCTGTTTCGCGGCTCTGCCGCGAAAGGCGCGCTACTTTGGGGCGGATGGAGGACGTGGTTGTTGCGCTAACTTGTCCCTACCGCATTTCTGGAGCGTTTCCCCACCACAAATTACCCTTGGCATACTTGCGCGAACGCTTGCTCGTGCTACACTTGCAATTGCTGTTTCAGGGCGGGGTGAAATTCCCCACTGGCGGTAAATCGGGCGGTGTCAAAGGGGCGCCGTGGCGCAGGCGAGATGCCTGCGGCCGAGCCGATGAGTCCGCGACCCGAGCGTGTGTTGGTTCGCATGCCGGCTGAACTGGTGAGATCCCAGTACCAACGGTTAGAGTCCGGATGAAAGAGGCAGGTGATCTTATGTCTGAACAGTCGCAGCATATCCATTTTGAGAACACGAATAGGTGGAGCACCAAACAGCTCGTTACCATGGCGCTGATGTGCGCCTTGGGCGCCCTGTTTATGTATGTGCAGCTGCCCATCCTTCCTTCGGCGCCGTTTTTGACGTATGACCCGTCGCTGGTACCGGCGATGGTGTGCGGTTTTGCGTATGGCCCCGGCGCCGGCACTGCTGTTGCCGCCATGGCGATCGTTATCCATGCGCTCACCACGGGTGACTGGGTCGGTGCGCTTATGAACCTGGTGGCTACGCTGGGTTATATTCTGCCCGCGGCTATCGTCTACCAGAAGATGCATACCTATAAGGGTGCCGTGATTGGCCTAGCGCTCGGCGTCATTGCCGCTACGGCGTTGTCTATGGTCGCAAACCTTACCATTGGTGTTTGGTTCTGGTATGGCTCGGTCGATGTGATCGCCCCGCTCATGATTCCTGCCGTGCTGCCGTTCAACCTTATCAAGACCGTCCTTAACTCGGTGTTGACGCTTGCGGTGTACAAGGCGGTCTCCAACCTCATCACGCCTAAAAAGGATCAGGTCAAAGGCCGCGCATGATTGAGTGTCGGGGCGTTTCCTTTAGCTATGACGGTGCCGTACCGGCACTCGACGGCGTCGATCTGAACATCGAGGACGGGGAGTTTTTCTGCATCCTCGGTGGCAATGGATCGGGCAAGTCGACGTTTGCCAAGCATCTGAATGCACTGTTGCAGCCCGATGCGGGCACGGTACGCATCAACGGCATGGATGCGTCCGACCCCGAGCTGGTCTACGACATTCGTTCGACCGCGGGCATGGTATTCCAGAATCCCGACGACCAGCTGGTGGCAACGCTTGTCGAAGATGACGTTGCGTTTGGTCCCGAAAACCTAGGCGTGCCATCGGCGCAAATTGCGCAGCGCGTACGCGAGACGCTGAAGGGCGTGGGCCTGGTGGGCTTTGAGCGCCACGAGACCCACGCGCTTTCGGGCGGCCAAAAGCAGCGCGTGGCGCTTGCCGGCGTGCTCGCCATGGAACCGCGCGTGCTCATATTGGACGAGGCTTCCTCGATGCTCGATCCGCGTGGACGCAAGGGCCTCATGAAGGCTTGCCGCGCGTTGCACGCTCGCGGCATGACCATCGTGATGATTACGCACTTTATGGAGGAGGCCGCCGAGGCCGATCGTGTCGCGGTGTTTCGGGCGGGGCACGTTGCCATGCTCGGTACGCCCGAGGAAATCTTGACGCGGGCGGATGAGCTTGCGCAGCTCAACCTGGATATACCGGAGTCGTGTCGTCTGGGCAGGTCACTTCGTGCGAAGGGCGTGCCCGTTTGCGCGCAGGTACGTGAGGCGGATATGGTCGCCGAGATTGCGCAGGCTTATGCCGAGCGAAGTGGGGCAGGCACCGCAGGGCGGCCTTCTGCATCCGATTCTCGTGTGCTCGACAACGTCTCCTCTGCAACCGACGGGACAGCCGTGTCGGAGCCCGTCATCGAGATTTCGCACCTCTCGCATAGTTACTCGCTGAGTGCCCGCGAGCGCCGCCGCTGGCATAAGCGCTCGGCCACTGCGGGCAAATCGAATAAACAGGCTCTCTGGGGAAACGACCCCAGCAGCCCGTGGGCGCTGCGCGATGTGTCGCTGACGGTGCGTCGCGGCGAGTTCCTGGGCTTGGCAGGTCATACCGGTTCGGGTAAGTCGACGCTGGTCCAGCATCTCAACGGTTTGATTCGCCCCCAGGAGGGTTCCGTTTACGCGTTGGGGCTCGACCTGGCAAACAAGAAAGACGCCGCCGCGGTTAAGGCCAAGGTCGGCGTGGTGTTTCAATATCCCGAGCGTCAGCTGTTTGCCGAAACCGTGACGCAGGACGTGGCGTTTGGCCCGCACAACCTTGGCTTGCCGCAAGATGAAGTCGACCGTCGCGTCGAGTCGTCGCTCTCGCGCGTGGGCCTCGACCTTTCCACGGTCGGCGACAAGAGTCCCTTCGAGCTTTCGGGCGGTCAGCAACGGCGCGTGGCATTCGCCGGTGTGCTCGCCATGGAGCCCGAAGTCCTGGTGCTCGATGAACCCATGGCGGGGCTCGATCCGGCGGCGCGCAGTGATTTCCTGGGGCTCATCGATCGACTTCACCATGGGGGCCTGACCGTCGTCATGGTCTCACACAGTATGGATGACCTGGCCAACTGCTGCGACCGCATCGTCGTGATGAACGAAGGTGCGGTGTTTGCCGAGGGAACCCCCGCGCAGGTGTTTGCACATGCCGATGAGCTCAAGTCGATCGGCTTGGGCGTTCCCGCCGCCCAGCGCATGGCTTTGGCGCTCGCGGAAGCGGGCGTGCCGCTGCGTTGCGGCGGGCTCTATACGGTTGAGTCGTTGGCCGACGAGTTGGCAAATTTGCTGATCGGTCGCTCAGATGGTTCTTCTAACGTCTCGGACATTGCTAAATCCAAGACGGTCGCGCGAGAGGAGGGCTGCTAATGGAGGCGTTTTCGTTTGGCAGTTACTATCCCGGCGATAGTGCGATCCATCGCCTGGATCCGCGCACCAAGCTGCTCCTGGGCTTTGTGTTTTTGATCACGACGCTGACCGTCGGCGGCTTCCGCGGACTGGCCCCGGTCGCAATTTTCGTCGTGCAGATCTATGCCGTGTCCCGGGTGCCGTTGCGCCGGGTCCTATCATCGATGGCACCGCTGCTGGCAATCGTCGTCGTGGTCGCGGTGCTCAACTTGTTTACCGATCAGAGTGGGCGCATCCTGTGGCAGCTCGGCTTTCTGCAGATAAGCGAGGGCTCACTGCGTTCTGCCGCCTTTATGGCGTGCCGCCTGACGTTGATGATGGCCGGCATGAGCGCCATTACGCTCACCACGCCTACGCTCGACCTCACCGCGGGCTTTGAGCGTCTGCTCGCACCGTTTGCGCGCGTGGGGCTCCCTGCGCATGAGCTCGGCATGATCATGGGCATCGCGTTGCGCTTTATGCCGCAGTTTGCCACCGAGATGAAGCAGACGGCGGACGCGCAGGCAAGCCGCGGTGCACGCGTAACGGGTGGCCCGCTCGGCGGCGTGCGTATGCTCGGCAGTGTGGCGATTCCACTGTTCACGGGCGTGTTCCGTCATGCCGAGACGTTGTCTGCCGCCATGGATGCACGCTGCTATCACGGCGAGCAGGGCCGCACGCGTCTGCATGCGCTTGCATTTCGCCGCGGGGATGCGCTGGCTGCGGTTGTGACGATGCTGCTGTTTGCGTGTGTCATCGTCGTCAACCTTCAACTTGTTTAGGCGCGATTCGAGCGCAAGAAAGGGGTCCCTATGACCGACAACGACCGCACGGCTCAGCTTGAGCGCGCCTGTTCGTATCTCAGGCGCATTCCGGCGTGGTATCTGGCCACGACCGATGTGACCGACGGGCATCAGCCTCGCGTGAGGCCGTTTTCGTTTGCCATGGTCGATGACGGTAAGCTGTGGTTTTGCACGTCGCGCGACAAGGATGTGTGGGCGGAGCTGAGTGCGAATCCCAAGTTTGAGCTCTCGGGCTGGAAGCCGGGGGAATGTTGGATCGTGTTGACCGGCGAGGCCGCACTTGAGGACGACGCGGTTGCGAGCGACAAGGTGCGTCAAGCGGGTTTTAAGCACATGGTGGGCATCGGCGAGGAACACGAGAGTGCCAACGACGGCCGCCTTGCTTTCTTTTCGGTCCGCAACATTGCCGCGCGCTTCTGTGATATCGACGGCAGCGAGGAGCGCCTGGAGCTCTAGAGCGTCTCAAATTAACTACCCGTTCCGAATTAGCTAGCGCCAGGAGGACACATGGACGGATTGAATACGGTGTTGGAGTATCTGACGTCGGTGCCGGCATGGTATTTGGCGACGAGCGTTGACGGACAGCCTCATGTGCGTCCGTTTTCGTTTGCGCAGATCCAGGATGGCAAGCTGTGGTTTGTAACAGCGCGCACCAAAGATGTGTGGCAAGAGCTGCTGCAAAACCAGCGCTTTGAGGCCACGAGTTGGTGGCCGGGCCATGGCTGGCTCATCTTGCGCGGGCGTGCCGGCTTGGATGACCGGGCTTTAGGCGAAATGCGCGAAGCTGGGTGGAAGCATCTAGAGCGCCTGGGCGAGCACTATGAGGGGCCTAACGACCCCACGCTCGTCTTCTTTAGCGTCGAGGATCCCGAGGCTTTTATCTGCAATCACGACGAATGGGTGCCGGTCGAGCTCTAGCCAGCTGGCTCATCCTAACAACTTGGTTTTCGCATGGGCGGGCCCCGTATTGCCCGGCGCCGTTAGGAGCGCCGGTCAATACGGGGCCCGCTCCATTTGTCAATTCCTTCAAGCGAATGTGTCGGGAATGTTTCAATGCATGAATATGCAAGCCATTTACGTATTAATGCATCTTTTGGTGCTAAAGTTTCAACTCACTTCATAACGACCGCTGCGAAATGCGCATCGGTGCATAAATCGCAGACAAGGAGTCTGATATGTCTTTGAAGGTTGGAATCGTCGGCGCGGCTGGATATGCCGGAGCCGAGCTCATTCGCCTCGTCCTCGGTCATCCCGAGTTTGAACTTGCTGCCATTACGTCCAACGCCGATGCCGGCCAGCCGTTGTCTGCGGTGCACCCGAGCTTCACCGGCGTAAGCGATCTTGTCTTTACGACGCATGATGCCCCTGAGCTCAAGAACTGCGACGCGGTCTTTTTGGCCGTGCCGCACACGGCTGCCATGGCACAGGTGCCCGCGCTGCTTGCATCGGGCGTCTCCTGCTTTGATCTTTCGGCCGACTACCGTCTGAACGACGCGTCCGTTTTTGAGGCTTGGTATGCCGCCGAGCATACGAGCCCCGAGCTGCTCAAGACCCGTGCCTTCGGTCTGCCCGAGCTGTTCTGCCAGGATTTGGAGACCGCCGCATCCGACCATGCCGACGGCAAACCCGTGCTGGTCGCCTGCGCCGGTTGCTATCCCACCGCAACGAGCCTTGCCGCCGCGCCCGCCGTGCGCGCGGGCTGGGTGGCCGAGAACGGCCCCGTGATTGTCGATGCCATCAGCGGTGTGACGGGTGCCGGCAAGTCCTGCAACGCTCGTACGCATTTTTGCAGCGCCGACGAGAATTTGGAAGCATACGGCGTGGGCAAGCATCGCCACACGCCCGAAATCGAGCAGATCTTGGGCCTGACCGATCGCGTCGTCTTTACCCCGCACCTGGCACCGCTCAAGCGTGGTCTGCTCTCCACGGTGACGCTGCCGCTCGCGCCGCAGGCTCTCGACACGTTGACCCTTGAGGATGTTGTCGACTATTACAAGCAGTTCTACGCTGGACGCACCTTTGTGCGCGTGCTCGACGCCGGCCAGCAGCCCAAGACGGCTTCGGTCGTCGGCACCAACGCCGCCCAGATTGGCCTCGCGCTCAACAAGCGCGCGGGCGTGCTGGTGGCGACGGGCGCCATCGACAATCTGTGCAAGGGCGCTGCGGGCCAAGCAGTCCAATGCGCCAATATCGTCTTTGGCTTTGACGAGCGACGAGGCTTGCCCACAGTGGCGTGCCCGGTGTAGCACATTCGATTGTTAACGATTTGGTAGTCGGGCATCGAGTGGGGCGCCACTCTTAAGCTGGTCTCATGATCACGACTGGCATGGCGCACCAACCGATGTCCGTTTTTTGTTTGATATAAGGAGTCGTAAGGACGATGAATACAGAGCAGTTCGATATCAAGATTCGTGCCGTCGAGGGTGGCATTACGGTAGCGGCCGGCTTTAAGGCCGCGGGTATTCATGCGGGTTTTCGCAAGAATCCCGAGCGCTTGGATTACGCGCTCGTCGTGCCCGATAAACCCTGTCCCGGTGCCGGCGTGTTTACGACCAATCGCTTTTGCGCAGCGCCTGTGCAGGTGAGCCGCGCCAACCTGGGCGGTGTGGGCAAGGGCTATGGCATCATCGCCGGCGTTTCAATCAACTCCGGCAACGCGAATGCCGCCACGGGCGAGACGGGCCTTGCCTGCGCGCGCGAGACGTGCAACATCGCCTCGCAGGTCATCGGCTGCGAGCCCCAGCAGATTCTGGTTGCCTCCACGGGTGTGATTGGCCAGATTCTGTCGATCGACACGTTTGAGACCGCCATTCCTGCTGCCTACGAGGCGCTCTCCGCCCACGGTGGCGCCGATGCCGCTCGCGCCATCATGACGACCGACACGCACTCCAAGGAGTACGCCGTATCCTACGTCAGTGAGGCTGCGGGTCATGCGGGCAATGTCTATACGGTAGGCGGAATGTGCAAGGGCTCGGGTATGATCATGCCCAACATGGCCACCATGATCGCAGTTATCACCACCGATGCCCCCGTCGAGCCTGCGGCACTTCATGCCCTGCTGCTCTCGACCGTCAAGCAGACCTTTAACAAGGTAACGGTCGATTCCGACACCTCGACCAACGACACCTGCATCATGCTTGCCTCCGGCGCCGCTGCCGCAGATGCCGAGCCTATCGTCGAGGGCTCCGATGCCTTTGACGAGTTGTCATTTGCCGTGCACGAGGTGTGCGAGAGCCTGGCGCGCAATATCGCCGCCGATGGTGAGGGCGCATCTAAGCTTGTTACGGTCAACGTTACCGGCGCCGTGAACGACGAGGAGGCCGATATCGCCGCCCGTGCCGTTGCCAACTCGCCGCTCGTTAAGACCTGCATCGCCGGCCACGACTGCAACTGGGGCCGCGTTGCTATGGCGCTTGGCAAGTGCGGCGTGAAGTTTAATCAGGAAGACGTTTCCATCGACATGATGGGCATGCCTGTCTGTCGCGATGGTCTGACTGTTCCCTTTGACGAGGACGAGGCTCTACGACGTTTCGAGGCGCCCGAGATCGTGATCTCGGCCGACCTGGGCGCAGGCGACGCGGCAACGACCGTGTGGACCTGCGACCTCACGCATGAGTACATCTCCATCAACGGCGACTACCGTTCCTAGATTCCAGGCACGCTGCGCATCTTGCCGCATTGCGGACAGCGAAGCACGGCGTGATAACGATACGAAAGACGAGGCAGATTATGAAATTCGCACGCGACTGTCGTTCGAGCGAATCCAACGAAGCAACCGCGCAGCTGCTGTTCGAAGCGCTGCCGTGGATTAAAAACCTGACCGGCAAGACGGTCGTTATCAAATATGGCGGAGCCGCCATGGTCGACGAGCAACTGCGCCGCGACGTGACGAGCGACATCGTTTTGCTCAAGATCATCGGCATGCGCCCCGTCATCGTGCATGGCGGCGGCAAGGCCATCAACGAGGCACTGAGCCATTACGATATTCCCGTCGAGTTTAAGAACGGCCAGCGCGTGACTACGCCGGCGACCATGGATATCGTGCGCGAGGTGCTGGGCGGCAAGGTTAACCAGGAGCTGGTCGCTGCCATCAACCACCACGGTAATTTGGCCGTAGGCGTGTCGGGCAGCGATGCCGGCACGCTCATCGCCGAGCCGCTCGACCCCGAACTCGGTCGCGTGGGCAAAGTGACGCACGTCAACACCGACTATATCGAGCGCTTGCTCGATAGCGAGTACATTCCCGTAATCGCTACCGTCGCGGCGGGGGAGGACGGCGGCTTCTTCAACATCAACGCCGATACCGCCGCCGGCGCCGTTGCGGCGGCGCTTCATGCGCACAAGGCGATTTTTTTGACCGACGTCGACGGTCTGTACAAGGACTTTAGTGATAAGGACTCGCTCATCTCCAACCTGACGCTCGACGAGGTCAACGAGATGCTCTACGGCGGTGAGGTCGATAAGGGCATGATTCCCAAGCTGCGCGCGGCCGTCGATGCGCTTGCCGGCGGCGTATTTCGCGCCCACATCATTAACGGTACCACGCCGCATTCGCTGCTCCTGGAGCTGCTGACCGATGCCGGCGTCGGCACCGTGATTCATTCCACCGAGACGGCCTACGAGTTCGATACGCACCCGCACCCGCTTTCGACCTTTGCGGCGCGCCTGGCCGAGAACCTCGACGAGGTCGAGAAGCTTCAAACGGTCTAGCCGGCTCGAAATTGCTACGCCATTACGCCCACAGTCCGCGCTACCTGGCGCTTAACGAAAGGTATCTCATGTCATTTGCAGCACAACAATCGCTCGAATCCCACTACGTCATGCACACCTTTGGTCGCTCGCCGGTCGAGTTCGTCGAAGGCCACGGCATGAAGCTCACCGGCGACGATGGTCGCGAATACCTCGATTTTCTTGCCGGTATTGGCGTGTGCAGCCTGGGCCACGGCAATCCGGCAGTGCTGTCGGCGCTCGAGGATCAGACCAAGAGGCTCCTGCATGTCTCCAACTATTTCTACATCGAGCAGCGCGGCCAGGTCGCGGCGCTGCTGTCCAAGCTCGCTAACGATGATGCGGACGGTGCACGCGTGCTTGCCGACGCGATTGCCGCTGGCGACGAGACCACGGCGGCGGCACTTGGCGCTCCGGCTGCGGGCGAGCAGGTGTGGGAGACGTTCTTTGGCAATTCCGGTGCCGAGGCCAACGAGGGCTCGATGAAGCTCGCGCGTCTGTACGCCAAGCGTGCCGGCAACGGTGGCAACACCATCGTGTGCATGCGCGGCGGCTTTCACGGTCGTACGCTCGAGACCATTGCCGCGACCATGCAGGATTGGCTGCAGGACAGTTTCCGCCCGCTGCCGGGTGGCTTTGTGGCCTGCGCACCCAACGATGTAGATGAACTGCGTGCAATTTTTAAGCAGTTGGGCAGTGAAATTTGCGCCGTGATGCTCGAGCCGATTCAGGGCGAGAGCGGTGTGCACCCCATGACCGAGGAGTTTATGGCTACGGCGCGCGACTTGGCGCACGAGGTGGGTGCCGTGCTTATCGCCGATGAGGTCCAGTGCGGAATTTTTCGCACGGGTAAGCCGTTTGCGTTCCAGACCTATGGTGTGGAGCCCGACATCATGAGCCTTGCCAAGGGCATTGCCGACGGTGTGCCTATGGGTGCCGTGGTGGCAAAGAAGGAAATCGCCGACGTCTTTAAGCCCGGCGATCATGGTTCGACCTTCGGTGGTAGCTGCTTGGCCATCGCGGCATGTGCCGCGACGCTCTCCGCGCTTGTGCACGGCGATTATGCCGAGCATGCTGCCAAGGTAGGCGCCTATATGGAGGCAAAGCTCGCTAAGCTGCCGCACGTGACGGAGGTGCGTGGCCGCGGCTTGATGCTCGGCTGTGATTTGGATGATGCTGCGGGCGATGCGCATGATATTGTTGCCCGCGCGCTGCCCGCCGGTGCCGTGATTAACGCTACGGGTGCCCATACGCTGCGTTTCCTGCCGCCGCTCGTCTGCGAGGAAGCCGACGTGGATAGTCTGATTGAGATCCTGTCGGGTGTCTTGGGCTAACGCGGTGCAATAACTCAATTTGGACCGGGTTCCGGACTGCTGACGTGCCCTATGCGGCATGATTCAGCGGTCTGGAGCCCGTTTTGCCTTAGATTTGCTAAGGCAAGGGGGACCTGCTGACCAAAAAACAGTAAATATGAGTACTGCTACCGATTTGGTAGCAGCAATTTTGGACTAATAAGGCCAGATGGCAAGTCGAAATGGCGATGAATACACGATTTTGATCTGACTGTTAGTCCTTATAATGGACATATGTTGCGTAACCTAAGCAAACACTATCTGTTTATATGTTGCAAGCAAAGTAGCAGTACTCATTTTTGCCATTATTTGGCCACGGACCTTGAAATAAGGGGTCCTTAGGGTTCGAATCCCATGCGCTGGGCCCAAACAAAAACGGTCCCCTTGCGAGGACCGTTTCCAATTCAATGGTGGGCGATGAGGGATTCGAACCCCCAGCCTTGTGCGTGTAAAGCACCTGCGCTAACCGTTGCGCCAATCGCCCGTGCGGAGAGAGTATAGCAAAACAATCGCCCCATTCACCTCATATCCATTAAAGGTAACCGGCGCGTGTCACAGCGGAGCTGATTCAGTTGAGATTGCCTGAACATTCCGCCCCTCTTTACGCCCTCGGGTATACTCAAAAGCTACTGATTCGATTTGATGCCCAGCAACAGCAGAGGGGATAGTATATGTGCGGTTTTGTCGGTTTTGTCGGTGGGACGGATAACCAATCCGAGGTGCTCACCAAGATGATGGACCGCATCGTCCATCGCGGTCCCGACATGGGCGGTCAGTTTATCGACGGCCGCGTTGCCCTGGGCTTCCGCCGCCTGTCGATCCTCGACCTGACCGAGGCCGGCGCTCAGCCCATGGCCAATGAGGACGGCAGCGTCGTCATTGTCTTCAACGGCGAGATCTACAACTTCCAAGAACTCCGTTCCGAGCTCGAGGCCAAGGGCTACAAGTTCCACTGCGGCGCCGACACCGAGAGCCTCCTGCACGGCTACGAGGAGTGGGGCGAGGCCGTACTCGATCGTCTGCGCGGTATGTACGCCTTCGTCATCTGGGACAAAAAGAAGAACAAGCTTTTTGGCGCCCGCGACATCTTTGGCATCAAGCCGCTCTACTACTATCCCATGGCCGATGCGGGCGACGGCGCTCCGGGCGTGCTCTTTGGTTCCGAGATCAAGAGCTTCCTGGACTACCCGCACTTCCACAAGGCGGTCAACAAAAAGGCTCTGCGTCCGTACATGACGCTGCAGTATTCGGCGACTGAGGAGACCTTCTTCGAGGGTGTCTACAAGCTGCCGCCGGCGCACTACTTTACCGTCGATATCCCGACCGGCAAGATGAACATCGAGCGCTACTGGGATTGCGATTACTCTGCCGTCGAGAAGCCGTTCGAAGAGTATGTCGATGAGCTGGACGAGGTCGTGCACGAGAGTGTCGAGGCCCATCGCATCGCCGACGTCAAGGTCGCGTCGTTCCTCTCCGGTGGCGTCGACTCCAGCTACATCGCCGCTTGCCTCATGCCCGACAAGACCTTCTCGGTGGGCTTTGACTACAAGAACTTCAACGAGACCAACTACGCCAAGGAACTTTCCGATAAGCTCGGCGTCGAGAACGTTCGCAAGATGATTACCGCCGACGAGTTCTTCGGTGCGCTCGAGGACATCCAGTATCACATGGACGAGCCGCAGTCCAACCTGTCTTCCGTGCCGCTGTGGTTCTTGGCCGAGATGGCCCGCAAGGACGTTACCGTCGTGCTTTCGGGCGAAGGCGCCGACGAGCTCTTTGGCGGCTACGCCTACTACGAGGACACGGTCCCGGTGCGCAAGTACAAAAAGATGGTGCCGCTGCCTATCCGTCGCGCGCTCGGTAACCTGGCGCTGCATATGCCGTACTTCAAGGGACATAACTTCCTGGTCAAGGGTGCCGAGATCCCCGAGAAGTCGTTCCTGGGACAGGCTCTGGTATGGCCGGAGCGCGAGGTCGACGGCGTGCTCAAGCCCGAGTACAACACCGGCGATGGCGCCTTTGAGCTCGCTGCACCCATCTACGCACGCGTGAAGGGTCAGCCCGAACTGGTCAAGAAGCAGTACCTGGACATGAACATGTGGCTCCCGGGCGACATTCTGCTCAAGGCCGACAAGATGTGCATGGCGCACTCGCTGGAGCTGCGCGTGCCCTTCCTGGACCGCAAAGTCATGGAGTTCGCCGAGCACATTCCCGATCGCTACCGCATCAACGAGAACGGCAACAAGCAGGTACTCCGCCACGCTGCCAACAAGTCGCTGCCCGATGAGTGGGCCACCCGTCCCAAGGTGGGCTTCCCGGTGCCGATTGTCTACTGGCTGCGCGAGCAAAAGTGGTACGACTATGTCAAGGAGTACTTCACCGCGCCGTGGGCAAGCGAGTTCTTCAATACCGACGAGCTCATGCACCTGCTCGATCTGCACTTTGCGGGCAAGGGCGATTTCCAGCGCAAGATCTATACGCCGCTCGTGTTCCTAGTGTGGTACAAGCGCTTCTTTATCGACGAGGACCAGCCCGCTGTTCAGGCTGCCTAGCCTCGGCTTACGAACGCCTGCGCGTAACGGCTCCTCCGGGAGCCGTTTTTGCGTGGGTGCGTTTCAGTTACTATAAAACCGTCCCTGCCAAATGGCTGAGAAAGGTGAAAGATGCACCATTCGGATTCCGCGACCGTGACCACGGTCGATACGCTTGCCAAGCTTCTCGATGTGTGCGGCGAGCTGCGCGCATCAGAGCAGGTTGACGAGCGCGCCGTGACCGGCTGCTCGTTTGATTCGCGCGCGGTCTCGGCAGGTGACGTATTCTTTTGCAAAGGTGCTGCCTTTAAGCCCGCGTTTTTGAGCATGGCGCTCGATGCGGGCGCCGTCGCATTTGTGTGCGAGGAGTCGCTGGTCGAGTCTCTGGAGCCGCTGGCGCAGGAGAGCGGTGCTGCGATGCTGGTTGTTGATAGTGTTCGCACGGCCATGGCCCTGTTGCCGCCGGAGGTCTACGAC
>DXMX01000017.1:9923-14180 GCA_019413955.1 Collinsella sp. | reverse complement strand
CCGTCCCGACCACGACGTCAAGATCGTGGGCATCACCGGCACCAAGGGAAAGACCACGGCCGCTTTTATGCTCCAGTCCATCATCAAGGCGGCGGGCGAGTCCTGCGGCATGATCGGCTCGGTGAGTACCGACGATGGTATCGAGTGCTACGAGAGCACCAACACCACGCCCGAGGCCCCCGAGGTTTGGCGCCATATCGCCAACTGCCGCACGTCCGGTCGCCAGTCCATGGTCATGGAGGTCTCGAGCCAGGCGCTCAAGTACCAACGCGTCGAGAATCTGCCGTTTGACGTGGCGTGCTTCCTCAACATCGGCCGCGACCACATCTCGCCGATCGAACACCCCACGTTTGAGGATTATTTTGAGAGCAAGCTTAGGATCTTTGACCAGGCAAAGACCGCCGTGGTGAATCTGGGCACCGATGAGGTTGACCGTGTGCTAGAGGCAGCGTCGACGGCCGAGCGCTTGGTGACCGTTGGCGTCGAGCATCCCGAGGCAAGCCTGTGGGCGAGCGATGTCCGCATGCTCGGCTTTAACATCGAGTTCAACTTGCACGGCATGAGCGCCGACGAGCCCGAGGCGGGGGAGAAGGTCCTGCTGGGTATCGCGGGCGACTTTAACGTGGAAAACGCGCTGGTCGCTATCGCCGCTGCGCGCGAGATCGGCATCGGTATCGAGGCTATCAAGAAGGGCCTCTCCAAACTGCGTGTGCCGGGCCGCATGGAGGTCGTGGAGTCGAAGGACGGCCGCGTGATCTGCGTCGTTGACTATGCGCACAACCAGCTTTCGTTCCGTTCGCTTTTCTCGTCGGTCAAGCGCGCGTTTCCCGCTAGCCCCGTCATTGCGCTGTTTGGCGCCGCCGGCGGCAAGGCGCAGGAGCGCCGCGAGCAATTGCCACGCGAGGCCGCACCGTATTCCGACCTGATGATCTTTACGAACGAGGATCCAGCTCACGAGGACCCGATGAAGGTCTGTCGCGAGCTTGCCGAGCATGTTCCCGACGATACGCCGAACAAGATCATCCTCGACCGCGAAGCCGCTGTGCATGCGGCGTTCAAGGCGGCGCGCGAGGAGTACGTCAACCCCGATGCTCCCACCATTGTCTTGCTGCTGGCAAAGGGTGACGAGGAGCTCATGCACGTGGGCGACGAGTTCGTGCCCATCGAGAGCGACCTTTCGCTGGCCAATCGCCTGATCGATGTTACCCAGTTTGACTAATGAACCATGATGGCGGCGGCGCCCTGAGTGCGCTGTCGCCATAAGCGTGTTCCCTCAATCAAAACATGCCGTCCAAGTCCAAACCCTTCTACGTAAACGGAGTAACCATGTCCCACAACACCTTGCCGACCGTTGCCGAGCTTTCGGGCGAGATGCGCGAGCGCTTGGCCAAGGTCAAGTACGTCTTTACCGACCTGGATGCCACGATGCTCGCGCCCGGCTCGTGCGTGCTGCGCGACAACGACGACAACCCCTCGACCAAACTCGTCGAGGCCGTCGTGGCGCTCGCTCGCGCTGGCATTCAGGTGGTTCCCACCTCGGGCCGCAACCGTACCATGATCCACGAGGACGCGCGCGTGCTCGGCCTCAACTCCTACATTGGTGAGATGGGCGGCCTGGTCATGTACGACCTTAAAGCCAACGATTGGGAGTATCTGACCGGCGACATGCCCTACGACCCCTCTTGCGGCCTCACGCCGCACCAGGTGATCGAGCAGACCGGCGTGTGCGAGAAGATCCTCGCCCGCTGGCCGCACAAGATCGAGTATCACAACGACATGTCGACCGGCTACAAGTACCGTGAGGTCACCGTCGGCATGCGCGGCGATGTGCCCGACGATGAGGTTCAGGCCATCCTGGACGAGGCCGGCTGCGGTCTGATCTGGGCTTGCAACGGCCATCTGACGCATCTGTCCAAGCCGACGACGCTCGAGCTCGATCGCGTCGAGGACGGTCGCGCATTCAATATCAACCCCGCGGGCCTCAACAAAGGCGTCGCCATTGCGCGCTTCTGCGAGCACCTGGGGATCGAGCGCGAGGAGACGCTCGCGCTCGGCGATTCCGAGTCCGACTTCTACATGGCCGATCACGTGGGCACGTTCTGCCTGGTCGAGAATGGCCTGACGAGCGCCGGCGCGCCCGAGTTCCTGGCTGCCTGCGAGAACGCTTTCGTTACGCGCGGCAAAATTGTCGACGGTTGGGCGGCGACGGCAGAGCTGCTGGTCGCGGCGCGTTCGTAGCGCGGCGTCGCTGCACTTGGACATGTCTTTTCGAGAGAGACTGGTGAGGTAATGTCCGATATCGAGAATCCGGCAGGCGACACGCGCCCGATTGGCGTGTTCGATTCTGGTTTGGGCGGTCTGACGGTTGCGCGCGCGATTGCGACGGCGCTGCCGCACGAGTCCGTCTACTACTTTGGCGACACCAAGCGCTGCCCCTACGGCACGCGCACCGAGGATGAAGTGCGCTCGTTTGCGCTGCAGGCGGGTCGTTGGCTTTCGAAGCACGACGTCAAGATTATGGTCATCGCCTGCAACACGGCGACCGCTGCGGCCTTGCGTTTGGCCCAGCAGGTGCTCGACGTTCCCGTGATCGGCGTGATCGCGCCGGGTGCCCGTGCAGCAATCAACAGCACGCGTACGCGTCGCGTGGGCGTGCTCGCTACCAACCTCACTATTCGCTCGGGCGCCTACACGCGCGCCATTCAGGATCTAGATGCCGGCGTCGATGTATACGGCTGTCCTGCCTCGAGCTTTGTCGAGGTTGTCGAACACGAGCTCGCCTCGGGTGCACATCTGCAGGAACAGTGGCTTGAGAACGAGGACATCTTCGATACGCCTGCCGTGCGTGCGCTGGTGGGTGCCACGGTTGAGCCGCTGCGCGACCACGGTATCGATACCGTGGTGCTCGGCTGTACGCATTTCCCGCTGTTGGTGGGACCTATCCGGCATGCGCTGGGGCCTGGGGTGCGCGTCGTGAGTTCCGCCGAGGAGACCACACGCGAGCTGACCGATATCCTCACGCGCCGCGAGCAGCTGGCGGGCGACGCCGCCGAGCCGCAGCATCGTTTTGCCACGACGGCCGATAACATTGCCGAGTTTGCGGTGGCGGGCAGCTTTATCTTTGGTCAGCCGCTCAAGAGCATCGAACATATCGATATCGATGAGCTGAAATAGATGTAAGGCAGCCGCCAAAGCCTTCGCCACATATTTTGCCGAAAGGATATTTCTATGGAGTACATGCAGGTCAACCGCGCCAACGGCCGCGCCGCCAACGAGTTGCGCCCCGTTAAGCTCACCCGTGGCGTCATGAAGCACGCCCACGGCTCGTGTTTGGCCGAGTTTGGCGACACGCGCGTACTGTGCGCCGCCACCATCGAGGAGGGCGTGCCGGGTTGGCGCAAGGGCGCCAAGGCCGGTTGGGTAACGGCGGAGTACGCCATGCTGCCGGCGTCGACCGGCAAGCGCTGCAAGCGCGAGCATGCCAACCGCAAGGGCCGCTCCATGGAGATCGAGCGCCTCATTGGCCGCAGTCTGCGTACCGTCGTCAACATGAAGGCGCTCGGCGAGTATACCATTACCGTCGACTGCGATGTGATTCAGGCCGATGGCGGCACGCGTACGGCGAGCATTACCGGCGCCTGGGTGGCGTTGCACGACGCCCTTGCCATGTGGGTCGAGGCGGGCAAACTCGAGCGCATCCCGCTTACCGGCCAGGTGGCTGCCATCTCCATGGGCGTTGTCGACGGCAATACGCTGCTCGACTTGGATTATTCCGAGGACAGCCACGCCGAGGTCGACATGAACCTCGTCGCCACCGATTCCGGCGAGATGATCGAACTTCAGGGTACCGGTGAGCAGGCGCCCTTCGACCGTAAGCGTCTCAACGCCCTACTCGACCTGGGCGACAAGGGCGTTGCCGAGCTCATCGAGCTTCAGCGCCAGGCCCTCGCCTAACCTGCCAAAAGGGGACAGGGTTATTTTGGCAGGTTTTATCTGCGAAAACGTCGAAGTATAAGACTGCCGTTGATTGAGAGGGGAGAGAGGCCGAGGTCCTCGTCGTCCTCAACTCGGCATTGCTATAGAGACAAAGGAGGCCAGCTATGGCACTTGAGAAGATTGACATCGACACCCTCGACCCGGCAGCGACCATTGTCGTGGCAACGGGCAACGCCCATAAGCTCACCGAGATCGAGGCCATTTTGGGCAAGGTCATGCCCGAGGTTCGCTTTGTGGCGCTCGGCCAGCTGGGTGATTTTG
>DXMX01000017.1:0-9913 GCA_019413955.1 Collinsella sp. | reverse complement strand
GATTTTGAGGATCCCGAGGAAAACGGCACGACGTTTTTGGAGAACGCCATCATCAAGGCGCAGGCTGCCGTCGAGGAGACGGGCCTTATGGCCATCGCCGACGATTCTGGCTTGGTCGTCGACGCGCTGGACGGCAAGCCGGGCGTGTATAGCGCACGCTATGCGGGCGTGCATGGCGACGATGCCGCCAACAACGCCAAGCTGCTCGTGAATCTGGAGGGCGTGGCAGACGAGGATCGCACTGCACGCTTTATGAGCGTCGTCGCGCTCATCGACACGGACGGCCTGGTCACCTATGGTGAGGGCACCTGCGAGGGCGTTATCGCGCACGAGGGCCGCGGCGATCACGGCTTTGGCTACGACCCGCTGTTCCTGCCGGTCGATACGCCGGGCAAGACTATGGCCGAGCTCACGGCGGACGAGAAGAACGCCATCAGCCATCGATTCCATGCGCTCGAGCATCTGTCCGCCAAGCTGACGGGCGAGGAGTAGGCCGTGCGTGCGGTGGTGCAGCGCGTGCTCAACGCCGGCGTGACGGTCGACGGCGAGTGCGTGGGCCGCATTGGACGCGGCTATCTGGTGCTGTTGGGCGTGGGCCACGGCGACACGCGCGCCGAGGCTGATAAGCTGTGGGGCAAGCTCCGGGGCTTGCGCATTAACGAGGACGAGAACGGCAAGACCAACTTGGCGCTTGCCGATGTCGACGGAGAGGTGCTCGTGGTCTCGCAGTTCACGCTGTTCGCCGACTGCCGCCACGGCCGCCGTCCGTCGTTTACCGATGCAGGCGCCCCCGATGTTGCCAACGAGCTCTACGAGTACTTCCTGACGCTCGTTCGTCAAGATGTCGAACACGTGGCGCACGGCATCTTTGGCGCCGATATGAAAGTCGACCTCGTCAACGACGGCCCATTCACCATCGTCCTCGATACCGACAATCTGTAAGTAGCCAAAATAGCTACTTGTGCGTGGTCGCAACAGGGTGCTATAGTATTAGAGTTTTGTCTATCTTAGGGGTATTATCCCCTTTTTGAATTGCATCTTCTGGAGGCCCTGTTCATGGAAGAGATGGAAGTCAATCACGTCGACGACATCCACGAGAAGCTGACCGATATGGTGGGCGATCGCGTTAAGGTGAAGGCCAACATGGGCCGCACCCGCGTCGTCGAGCGCATGGGCACCATCAAGAGCGTCCATCCGGCAGTCTTTATCGTCGAGGTCGACGAGCGCCGTGGCCGCAAGTCGCGTCAGTCCTACCAGTATATTGATGTTCTCACCGGCCAGGTCGAGCTGTTCGACCCCGAGAGCGGCGAGCACATTTTTACCCCGCTCGGCAATCAGCTCGAGGAGCACTAGCGGTGACCGATTGGTCCCTGACCCTTTCCGCGCCGGCAAAGATCAACCTCTATCTGGGGGTTCATACCGAGCGTGACGACCGCGGCTACCATAAGGTCGATTCCCTGATGGCAGCCGTCGGTCTTGTCGATACCGTGACGGTTACGCCGGCACAGGCGCTGACCGTCCAGACGATTCCGACATCCGACTTTCCCATGCAAAAGAATACGGCGTATCGTGCTGCGCTCGCTATGGCCGAGCATTATGGTCGTGAAGCCAACGTCTGCATCACGATCGAGAAGTGCATCCCGCTGTGTGCCGGCCTGGGCGGTCCTTCGACGGATGCCGCGGCGGTCATTGTCGCCTTGGCAGAGCTGTGGGGTATCGACCGTGCCGATCCCGCGCTGGACAACATCGCGCGCGGCATTGGCGCCGACGTTCCCTTCTTTTTGCATGCCAGCCCTGCATTTTACGTGGGTGGGGGAGACGTGCTGGCAACCGAGTACCCCGCACTTCCCGCGACACCCGTCGTGCTGGTTAAGCCGCGCGAGGCAAGCGTTTCAACAATTGAAGCCTATCGACGTTTTGACGAGACCCCAGCGCCTGCGGACAAGCCCGGAGCGATCGCATCTGCCCTTCGCTCGGGAGACGCAGAGGCGGCCTACGCGCTCGTCCACAACAACCTGGGTGTCATTTCCGCGCAGATGGAGCCGCGGATTCAAACGGTGCTCGACTGGCTTCGTTCACAGGACGGTACCATTGCCGCAAACGTGTGCGGTTCGGGTGCCTGCTCGTTTGCTCTCTGCGATAGCGCCGCCACGGCAGCCAATCTTGCGGCGACGGCTCAACAAAACGGCTGGTGGGCTTATGCAACGGAGCTCGTTTCCGACACGGTTCGCATTGAAGCGCCAAAGAAATAAAAATTTATCTAGCACGCGGCGAAAATCTTTGTTACTATAGTCGAGCTAACGGGTTGTGGCTCAGTTTGGTAGAGCACTGCGTTCGGGACGCAGGGGTCGCTGGTTCAAATCCAGTCAACCCGACCAGAGCATGAGGAGGGACCGCTTCTTGCGGTCCCTTTTTTTAGCTATTGTTGTGATACCGCGATACCCGCGGTATACTCATTCGAGCTTGTCTCGCTGTATTGTGGAGGTCTACATGTTTGGACTGAGGGCTCCTGAGCTCATCATTATTCTCGTCGTTGTCCTGATTATCTTCGGGCCCAAGAACCTGCCGAAGCTCGGCAAGTCCCTCGGCTCTACCGTCAAGAATATCCGCGAGGGTATGGAGGGCGACGATAAGGCCGAGACCAAGCAGGCCGAGGAGGTCGTGGTCGAGCAGTCCGAGGAGGACAAGGAGATCGCTGAGCTCGAGGCCAAGCTCGCTGCTGCCAAGAAGAAGCAGGCAGAGGACAGCGACGCGGACGCAGAGTAGTCCCATCCCTTTGGGGTGAGCACCTGACCGGCTTGCCCGCAGGCTAGCCGGTCTTTTTCGTTTTGTTGACAGTTGATTGTTTGATCAGAGTTGGGGAGATATCCGTATGGACGCAAGCCAGATCGTACTGACCGCTGAGGGCCGCCAGAAGCTCGTCGAGGAGCTCGCCTGGCGTGAGGGCGATTACGCCAAGGAGATCGTCGAGGACATCAAGGAAGCCCGCGCGTTCGGCGACCTTTCGGAGAACTCCGAGTACGATGCCGCCAAGGACAAGCAGGCCCAGAATGCTGCTCGTATCGCCGAGATCCAGGCCATTCTTGCCAACGCTCAGGTTGCTGCCACCACGGGCGATCTGACCGTCTCCATCGGTTCCACCGTTTCGCTGATTGATCCCAACGGCGAGGTCATGGAAGTCACGCTCGTCGGTACCACCGAGACCAACTCGCTCGAGCACAAGATTTCCAACGAGTCTCCGGTCGGTCACGCCATCATCGGTCACGGCGAGGGTGATTCCGTCGAGGTCGTTACGCCTTCCGGCAAGACTCGCGTCTACACCATCGCCAAGATCGCACGCTAGACCACGGTCCCGCGTAAAGGTATGTTTTCGCTCCCTGGGACCGAATCCTGGGGAGCGTTTTAGTTTGAGGAGCTAACTTATGGCAGAGAACCAGAACGCCGCCGATCAGGCATCGACGCTCAACGACGAGCGCGCCACCCGCCTGGCCAAGCGCGCCGCCCTGTTCGAGGCGGGCCAGAACCCCTATCCCGAGCACTCTGAGCTTGAGGACTACGTCGCCGATATCGAGGCTAAGTACGCTGAGCTTGCCGATGGCGAGGACACCGAGGACGTCGTGAAGATCGCTGGCCGTGTGGTCGCCAAGCGCGGTCAGGGCAAGATCATGTTCATCGTCGTGCGCGATGCGACTGCCGAGATTCAGCTGTTCTGCCGCATCAACGACATGGACGAGGCTGCCTGGAGTACGCTCAAGGCCCTCGACCTGGGCGACATCCTGGGCGTGACCGGCGTGGTCGTGCGCACCCAGCGTGGCCAGCTTTCCGTTGCCCCTAAGAGCGCGACCCTGCTTGCCAAGGCCGTTCGTCCGCTGCCCGAGAAGTTCCACGGTCTTTCCGACAAGGAGACCCGCTATCGCCAGCGCTATGTCGACCTGATCGCCAACGACGACGTTCGCGAGACCTTCCGTAAGCGTTCGCAGATTCTCTCCACCTTCCGTCGCTTTATGGAGTCCGACGGCTACATGGAGGTCGAGACCCCCATCCTGCAGACCATCCAAGGCGGCGCTACGGCTAAGCCGTTCATCACCCACTTCAACGCGCTCGATCAGGAGTGCTACCTGCGTATTGCCACCGAGCTGCACCTCAAGCGCTGCATCGTCGGTGGTTTTGAGCGCGTGTTCGAGATCGGCCGCATCTTCCGTAACGAGGGCATGGACCTTACCCACAACCCCGAGTTCACCACGATGGAGGCCTACCGTGCCTTCTCCGACCTCGAGGGCATGAAGGCACTCGCCCAAGGTGTCATCAAGGCTGCCAACAAGGCCATCGGCAACCCCGAGGTCATCGAGTACCAGGACCAGACCATCGACCTTTCTGGTGAGTGGGCCAGCCGTCCCATGACCGACATCGTCTCCGACGTGCTCGGCAAGCAGGTCACCATCGACACGCCGGTCGAGGAGCTTGCTGCCGCCGCGCGCGAGAAGGGCCTGGAGATCAAGCCCGAGTGGACTGCTGGCAAGATCATCGCCGAGATTTACGATGAGCTGGGCGAGGACACCATCGTCAACCCGACGTTCGTGTGCGATTACCCCATCGAGGTCAGCCCGCTTGCCAAGCGTTTTGAGGACGACCCGCGCCTGACGCACCGCTTTGAGCTGGTTATTGCCGGTCACGAGTACGCCAACGCGTTCTCCGAGCTCAACGATCCGGTCGACCAGGCCGAGCGCTTTGCCGCCCAGATGGCCGAGAAGGCCGGCGGTGACGACGAGGCCATGGAGTACGACGAGGACTACGTGCGCGCCCTCGAGTACGGTATGCCTCCCGCGGGCGGCATTGGCATTGGTATCGACCGCGTGGTCATGCTGCTCACCAACCAGGCTTCTATCCGCGACGTGCTGCTGTTCCCGCACATGAAGCCCGAGAAGGGTTTCCAGTCCGGTGCCGCTGCCGCCAAGGCTGCCGAGGCCGGCAACGCCGCGAGCCCGTTCGTTAAGTCGCTTAAGCCCACGCTCGATTACTCCAAGATCGCCGTTGAGCCGCTGTTTGAGGAGTTCGTCGACTTTGATACCTTCTCCAAGAGCGACTTCCGCGCTGTGAAGGTCAAGGCATGCGAGGCCGTCAAGAAGTCCAAGAAGCTGCTGAACTTTACGCTCGACGACGGCACCGGCACCGACCGCACCATCCTCTCCGGTATTCACGCTTATTACGAGCCCGAGGACCTGGTTGGCAAGACCTTGCTCGCCATCACCAACCTGCCTCCGCGCAAGATGATGGGTATTCCCAGCTGCGGCATGCTGATCAGCGCTGTCCACGAGGAGGAGGGCGAGGAGCGCCTCAACCTGATCCAGCTCGACGCCTCCATCCCCGCCGGCGCAAAGATGTACTAGGGGGTTACGGCGTTTTACCAAACGCCGTAACCGCTCGACGCTGCGCGGGCCGCATTTGGACAATCTGACGTTCAACTTCAAGGGCGCGACCAAAAGGTCAGCGCCCTTTCGTTTCACGTCACCTTGTCACAAATGCGACCCGCTCGCTGGCGTTGCCAAAACATCGATGTAGTCATTGGGGACGTTCTTAAACGACTAGTCATTCAAGAACGTCCTCAATGACTACTCAACGGCTATTGAGCGCATGGTTCGCATGACAGCCGTCTCTTTTATGTTTCCTTTAGCCGTTGCTGCCTAGGATGGGGGTTAGTCGGTAGGAAGGGAGCGTCTATATGGACGACGCGAGCGAGCGTGCAATCGAAGAGGACATGCTCGATCAGTTCAATTACTTTGATGATGAGGATGAGGAGCTAATCGATCGTCGTGAGCCGGCATCGCTTGACTCATTTGATCTGGTCGATGAAGAGCCCGACGAGGACGAGGACGAATCAACGGAGCCCCCACAGTCTTCGCGCCTTAACTCGCTGCTTTCGAGAGCCCCCATGCACCACGGCGTTCGTGCCGGCGCGCTCCATATGAAAACTGACTGGCACCAGATCGTGACGGCAGGCGATGAGCTTGCCGTCGATGCGCCGCTCACCGATAAATCATCCATCATCTGCCGCACCGGCATGCTTATGCTGGCAAGCGGAACGGGTGCCTGGCGCGTGCGCGATACCATGAATCGTGTTGCCGCCGTACTCGGTGTCACCATCCACGTTGACTTAAGTCTTCTGTCGTTTGAGTGCACCTGCATCGAAGATGGTCACTGCTTTAATGAGGTCGTCAGCTTGCCCACAACGGGCGTCAATACCCATCGCATTTGGATGATGGAGAGTTTCCTCAAGGAAATCGAGACCTATGGTCGTCGCTTCACGGTGCACGAGTATCACGAGATGCTCAAGACCGTTGAGAGTTCAAAACCTGATTACGCGCCTTGGCAACAGGGCCTTGCGGCGGCCTGCGCCTGTGGCGCCTTCGTTTTTTTGCTCGGCGGCGGCCCTATCGAGATGGCCTGCGCGTTCGTGGGCGCGGGTGTCGGCAACTTTGCCCGCTCCCATATTCTCAAGCAAGGCCTTGGTCAGTTCAGCGCGCTGACGACCGGCGTTGCGCTCGCTTGCGTTTCGTATCTGCTGGCATTGCTCGGCCTTGGCCAGGTCATACCGGGGACAATGTCGCACCAAGAAGGCTATATCGGCGCCATGCTCTTTGTGATTCCCGGCTTTCCACTCATTACGGCAGGCCTCGACATCGCTAAGCTCGACATGCGAAGCGGTATCGAGCGCCTTTCATATGCCGTATCGATTATTGTGATGGCGACCCTCGTAGGTTGGATGGTTGCCGAGTGTGTTGGCCTGGCGCCGGACGACTTTGCCCCACTGGGCCTTTCGCCGCTTGCCCTTACGCTCCTGCGCGTGGTGATGAGCTTCGTTGGCGTATTCGGCTTCTCGGTGATGTTCAACAGCCCGGTAAAGATGGCCGCGGCAGCTGGGTTGATCGGCGCCGTGTCCAATACCCTGCGTCTGACCCTTGTCGATGCGCCGACGATGATTCCCTTCCTGGGCCTCAGCACGGGAATGCCTCCCGAGGCAGCAGCGTTTATCGGCGCGCTGGTATCGGGGCTGCTCGCAAGCTTGGCTGAAGTCAAGCTCACCTACCCGCGCATCGCCCTCACGGTGCCTTCGATTGTCATTATGGTGCCGGGCTTGTATCTGTATCGCTCGATGTATTACATGTGCACCTTCGACACGGTCAATATGCTCGGCTGGTTTGTGCGCGCAGTGCTCATCGTAGCGTTTCTGCCCGTTGGACTGGGTGTGGCGCGTACGCTCACCGACCCTCGCTGGCGCCACACCAGCTAATTGGTACAAGGGGGACAGGTTACTTTGCACCAAATGAGTTGCGGTGAAATAGGGACTGAATTGCTGCTTAAAGGGTCAAAACAGTCCGTATTCCACCGCAACTTATGGGGTCGGGGGATTATCGGTGCCCTGCATCTTCATAAACTCAACGCTTACGAAGCGCATGCGTTTCGTGCTAGGCTGGTTCCACCACATAAGTAGTCGCAGACGCGCGTACCACGGGCGGGCGAGATGAAGTTCCAACAGCTCCATCTTGCCCGCCCGTTTTTGTTGCGTGGCGCCGCGGTACAACACAGAGAGGAATCTGCCCTTTATGCCTATCAACAAACGAGAGAGCCTGCTGTTCACCTTTATCATGTGCTTTTGCATGGTGCTCTGGATGAGCATCTACAACGTTGCCCTGCAGCACGGGGCCATCAACGGCGAGGTCGTTGCCACTGCGTGGCTCGGCTTCCCCGTTGCCTACATTTTTGCCATGTGCTGCGACTGGTTCGTCGCCAGCCCGCTCGCCAAGGGTTTCGCCTTTAAGTACTTGGTCACGCCGGGCAAGAGCTCGCCACTTGCCATGACGCTCGCCGTCAGCTCCTGCATGGTCGTTCCCATGGTCATCATCATGTCGCTGTACGGTGCCTGTGAGGGTCTGACGCACATGCCCGGCGGCATCCTTGCGAACCTGTATTCCGTGCCCGCGATCTGGATGATCAACATCCCGCATAATTTTGTGATGGCGCTGCCGTGGAACCTTTTGGTAGCCGGTCCGATTTCCCGCTTCGTCTTCCGTCGCGCCTTCCCTGTGGGGACGGTTTTCGAGGAGGAGCATGCCGAGCTCTTGGAGCAGGCTATGGCTCCTGAGTGCGAGTAGCTCGCTTAGGGATCTGCTGAGCGCGGGCGACTTGCTTGGTTGGAGCCCTAAGCGTGGATAGCTCTCTCGGCGACATCGCGGGCGTGAGCGGTGCGCATGACCGGAGGGCCCGTGCTGCTCCGTTGCCCGACGTGCTAGCGCGCAGAACAATCTGTTGGTGCATTCGGCGGCTGCTGAAGCGTTTCGGCAGCCGCTTTTTATACGGAGTTTAAATACAACAGTCTGTTGTATTACGTAGAGTGGTATATCTCTAGCGGGAAAAATGCGAGAGACGGAGCATTATGGCGTTGCTAGTAGGACTGGACGTAGGGTCGACGACGACCAAAGTTTACGCGATGCACGAGGATATGACCGAGGCGTGGTGGGGATATCGCCGCCACGGGGCGTGTCAGACAGCGAGCGTGCGCGCCATGCTCGGCGAGCTCGCCGAGCGCTTTCCCCATGAGTCACTGCGCGTTGCGGTGACCGGCTCGGGTGCGCGCGATATCGCGACCGCGCTGGGCGCCTCGTACGTTCAGGAGGTGGTCGCCAACGCGCTCGCGATCAGCAGGTTCTATCCGCAGACGCGCTGCGCCATCGAGCTGGGCGGCCAAGACGCCAAGATGATCTTCTTCCGCACCAACGATAAGGGAGACATCGAGGTTGCCGACATGCGCATGAACGGCTCGTGCGCAGGCGGTACCGGTGCATTTATCGACGAGATGGCAAAGCTCATGGGGGTCGGCACCGAATCGGGCGAGTTCGAGCAGCTCGCAAGCCGGGGAACGACCGTCCACGAGGTCTCGGGCCGCTGCGGCGTGTACGCAAAGACCGATATCCAGCCGCTGCTCAACGAGGGCATTCCTACCACCGACCTGGCGCTTTCGGCGCTTCACGCGGTCGCCCGCCAAACGATCGGCGGTCTGGCCCAGGGTATCGACATCGAGCCGCCGGTAATCTTCGAGGGCGGTACGCTCGCCTACAACCCCACACTGGTCCGCGTGTTCCGGGAGCAACTGAATCTATCGGACGATCAGGTTATCGTCCCGCGCGATCCGCAGATCATGGTCGCGCGCGGTGCCGCCCTGTCGCTGACCGACATGTTCGCATCGTCCCAACCGATCGACCTTCCCGACGCTTTTGTCCGGCTGGATAAGCTCGAGACGGTCGCGCCCGCAAGCGGGGAGGGACGTCTTGCCCAGCCCTTTTTTGCCACACCTGCCGAGCAGGCGGATTTTACGGCACGCCATGGCAAAGAGACGCCGGCAAAGGGTCCGGATGCGTATGCGCCCGGAGAGACGGTGCGTGTGGCGCTCGGTATCGATTCGGGGAGCACGACGACCAAGTTCGCCCTGGTCGATGAGGCGGGTGAGCTTGTCGATTCGTTCTACGCGTCTAATAACGGCAGACCGCTCGACGTCGCCCAACAGGGTCTTGTCAGCTTGAAGAACCGCTGGGAGACAGCGGGAGTCACGCTTGCGATCGATGCCGTGGGCACCACGGGATACGGCGAGGAGCTTTTCGCGCACGCGTTCCACGCCGACTACCATACGGTCGAGACGGTCGCGCACGCCCGCGCCGCGTGCGCATGCGTTCCCGATGCGACCTTCGTGCTCGACATCGGCGGACAGGATATGAAGGCCATCTGGCTCAACCACGGCGTGCTGACCGATATCGTCGTCAACGAGGCGTGCTCTGCGGGCTGCGGCTCGTTCCTCGAGGGTTTTGCCAAAAACCTCGGAATAGCCGTTGAGGATATCGCGACCGAGGCATTTTCGTCCAAA
>DXMX01000016.1:19234-33936 GCA_019413955.1 Collinsella sp. | reverse complement strand
GACCAGTATTGTTGCAGGTCGTCCGGATGTGTTCCTGTTTGGTTTTCGCTCGGTGTTCTACGTGTTGATGGCTGTGGCCGCTGTGGGCTTTGCGCTTGCCATGGTGCGTTTGGTGAAGATGCGCGCCCGCCATTAGCGTGTTGGGTGGCTGTCTGCCACGATTCGCGCCGTCCCAAAAAGACTGGTTTGTGGTGCGATGGGGCTTGTGGAGCGGGCGGGGGTCGGTCCGTGGTAGACTATCGAACAACGTTTATTAATCGCGCGGTATCGTTGCCGCGAGAAGGGGTTGCGCCATGCAGGAGCTTGAGGATCGTATTCGCCATGACGGCATCGTAAAGGCCGGTAACGTCCTTAAGGTCGATGCCTTCCTCAACCACCAATGCGACGTTGAGCTGTTCGACCACATGGGCGCCGAGTGGGCCCGTCTGTTCGAGGGTGTCGAGATCAACAAGATCCTGACGATCGAGGCTTCGGGCATTGGCATGGCTTGCATTGCAGCCCAGCATTTTGGCGGCGTGCCGGTGGTCTTTGCCAAGAAGGCACAGTCCATCAACCTCGACGGCGAGCAGTATGCCACGACCATCTACTCCTTTACCAAGCAGAAGGAGTACCCGGTCATCGTCGGCAAGCGCTTCCTGTCCGAGGGCGACAAGGTCCTGATCATCGACGACTTTTTGGCCAACGGCTGCGCGCTCGAGGGTCTTATCAAGATCTGCGAGGCTGCAGGTGCCGAGGTATCCGGCATTGGCATTGCGGTGGAGAAGGGCTTCCAGGGCGGTGGCGATAAGCTCCGCGAGCGCGGCTTCCGCGTTGAAAGCCTAGCCCGTATCGCCGATATGGACTGCGATACCGGCGAGATCACCTTCGCCTAAGCGCGCAACACAAGCGATTGGTATGCGATGTGACAAAGGGACTTTCCCTTTGTCACATTTTTTATGAGGGGAGGTGTTGATATGGATGAGAACAAGATGGGATGGCGCGAGTATGCGCGCTATGCCGAGATGTCGGTCGAGGAGTTGGCGCGCGATTGCGAGGTGCAGGTGTTTCGCGCGACAGGTCCGGGCGGACAGGGCGTGAACACGACGGACTCGGCGGTGCGCATGAAACATATCCCTTCGGGGATTGTCGTGACGGCGCGTGAGAGCCGCAGCCAGTTTCAGAATCGCGCGAGCTGTCTGCGTAAGTTGCGCGCTGAGCTTGAGCGTCGCGGGCGTCCACCGCGCCGACGCGTAAAGACCAAGGTGCCTCAGCGCTCTCGCCAGCGCAGGCTCAGCGACAAACACTTCAACGCCATTAAAAAGGCCAACCGTCGCAAGCCGGGCAGCGACGAATAGCCTACTCATAAGTTGCGGTGAAATAGGGACTGTTTTGCGGCTTTAGCTGCATAAACAGTCCCTATTTCACCGCAACTTAGGTGGGGTTAGCGGGTGGGGTGCCAGACCTCGAGGGCGCCGGCGAGGATGTCGACCTCGATGCGTGAGGCGACAACGGGCTCGCCGTCGGCCTGGATGGGGTAGTCGGGCTCCTCAAAGGTAAGCTCGGCATGGCGACAGCGGCGCATACGAACCGGTGGCAGCTTGGTATGGTGGCCATCTTTGGCCGAAAGGAACATGGGAAGTGCGACCGCGCGCGGAACGGGGCCGCAGGCGTAGCAGACGTCGAATATACCGTCACAGGGGTCGGCGTCGGGACAGATGCGATAGCCCGAGCCATAGGTAGGACCCAGCTGAATCGCCATGACGATCGCCCTCACGCGCTCGGCGGGCGCCCCGTCAAAGCTGACTGTCATGGGGTAGTTGCGATAGCGTAGGCCAAACTGCTCAAGTCCCGATAGGGTGTAGAGCGGAGCGCCGGCGAGGCCCGTCTTTTTGCGCAGCTCGGTGGTGCCAAGGCCGATGGCGGCATCGATGCCGACCGAAAGCGTCTGGTCGTAGTACTCAATGGAAGCCTCGCCGCTACCGCTCGCAGGGCTCAATGAGCGAATCCGCCCGATATCCTGACGCTGCAGCTCGCAGGTGAGCAGCGCGCCAAAATCCTTGCCGGAGAAATCATCGATACCGAGCGTTTGGGCAAAATCGTTGCCGGAGCCCACGGGCAGGACGGCAAGGGCGGGCCGGACCGCCTCATCCTGCGTCATAAGCCCGTTGACGACCTCGTGAATCACACCGTCACCGCCAAGGGCGATAACGGTGCGATAGCCCTGAGCCTGTGCGGCCAGCTCCTTGGCGTGTCCCATGCGCTCGGTCAGCACCAGGTCAAACTGGGATGCTCGCGCGGTCATATCCAAAAAGCGTTGCAGGCGCTCGGCAACTTCGTGCGCCGCACCCGATTGGGCTGCTGGGTTGGCGATGATGAGCGTGCGGCCAAAATCAGTTGCGTGCATGGGGCGACTCCCGGCGTATGACGTGACGGTGCGGTCGCGCTCAGGTCTAATTGCCCCCGATTGTGGCTGCACGTCGAATACTTACGTCTACTCTATCAGGTCGTTGTGGCGCTCGATAGCATCCGCTACCGTACCGCCCTCATCCACAATAAGCGAACGGCGCTTGGGCGAGATGATGCGCTGGGCGGGGTATACGCCGCGGTGTCCGGCGGTTAGGTAGCTGATAAAGGCCACGATGACAAAGAACCCGGCTGCCGTGCCGTGGAACAGGTCGATGGCCATCATGCAGGTGGTGATGGGCACGTTGAGGCCGGCGCAGAACACGCCGAGCATGCCGAGAGCCGCCAGAAAACTGGGGTCGAGCCCGGTGAGGCAACCGATCCAGCCGCCGAGCGCCGCACCGATACCAAACAGGGGCGTGACCTCGCCGCCTTGGAAGCCGGCTCCAAGGGTGAGCGCTGTGACGACCAACTTGATGGCTGCGTCCGCCAGGGTGGTGTTGCCGGCAAAACCGGCGCCGGAAAGCCACGTGGAAAGGCCGGCGTAGTCCCAGGCGTCGAGGAGGGCATAGGCGGCCAAAACCACGAGTGCGCCTATGAGTGCGCGAATGAGGTAATTGGTGATAAAGCGACCGTACAGGCTCTTGACGGTTCGAACCGACCAGGCAAAGAGGCGTGCAGTCAGACCGAAGATAATGGCGCTGATAACAACGATGACAACCGTTTTGGGCGTCATAGCGGGAACGCTGGCGATGACATTCGCCTCGTACTCGGTACCCAGGGCGAGTGATGTAAAGTAGCCGGTAAACGAGGCGACCAGGCAGTAGATGCCCGCGGTGTAGTCGATCTTGCCGATAAAGCACATCTCCATGCCAAAGAAAGCTCCGGCAAGGGGCGAACCGAATACGGCGCCAAAGGCCGACGAGATGCCGGCGAGCATGAGGTCGTGGTGGTCATGCTTTTTGAGGTGGGCGAGGCTCGAGATGTTGCTGGCGATGGTGCCGCCAATCTGCACCGCAGCTCCCTCGCGACCGGCCGACCCGCCCGTTAGGTGCGTGAGCGTGGAGCAGACGAAGGTGAGAACGGCCATGCGCATATGGATGAGGCGTGTGCCCAGAGCGGAGTCGATGACCAGGTTGTTACCGCGTTTGGCGGCAAGGCCGTGGTTTTTGTACACCCATGCGGTGGCAACGCCCACAACGGGAAGCAAGGCGTAGACCCATGCATGGTGCTCGCGATAGTCGGTCGCGATATTCAGCGAGGTCAAAAACGCCCAGGCGGCAACGCCCATGGCGAGCGAGACGATGACGACGAGTGTGAGCAACTTGGCGCTCGCGAGTAGGTTGCGGGCGTTGCGGCGCGTGTCGGCGGCCAAGAGATGCTCGGAGCGGGTGAGCTGATGCCTGCCGGCCATGATGACGTCGTTCAGGGAGAAAAAGCCGCCGTCGTCGAGCGACTGAGAATGATCCTGCGCTTCGTTTGCGCTTTCGGGTTTGTCGGTAAAAGTCATACGTTCCTCTTTTGGGTTGCAACACGAGCATTATAAAACGCGGTAAACGCGACGAGCCGGTGGGTTGGTTTTGGTTTTGTTTCGCGGCTTGCGGCCGACAGATGTATTCGCGGCCGCGGGCCAGGTCTTGAGCAGGCGGCGAGGGATTATACTGAGAGAAACATAAAGAATCGGCGCTTTTGTTGCGCGCCGCAGCATGCTAGAGGTGTATATGGCTGAGAAACTCATTCCGTTGGAGGACGCGCAGGCGATCGTCTTGTCGCACGTGAATCGCACCGAAGTCGTCGAGATTCCCGTGTGGCAGGCCGCCGGTCTTCCCTTGGCAGAGGATGCGGTGGCCGATATCGACATCTCGCCGTTTGCCAACAGCGCTATGGACGGATATGCCGTGCGCTCGGCGGACTTGGCGCAGGCATCTGGCGAGGCGCCGGTGACGCTCGACGTTATCGGGCACGAAGCCGCGGGCCATGTGTTCGATGGTGTAATCGCCCCGGGCGAGACGGTCCGCATCATGACAGGCGCGCCGGTACCCGAAGGTGCCGATGCCGTGGTGAAGTATGAGATCGTCGATGTGCTCGTCGGTGACGGCAACGAGGGTTCGCGTGTGAGGTTCTCGGCGCCTGCCAAGGTAGGGGAGAACGTTCGCTCTGCCGCCGAGGAGGCCCATGCCGGCGATGTTGTGATGCACGCCGGCGAGGTCGTGGCTCCGGCGGGCGCCGGCTTGTTGGCGAGCGCCGGGTATGCGAGCGTGAAGGTGCATGCCGCGCCGCGTGTGGGCATTATCTCGCTGGGCACGGAGCTGGTCGCGCCGGGTGAGCTGCCGGCGCGCGGGCAGATTCGCGACTCCAACTCGTCGGCGTTGATGGCCGAAGCGCTCGATGCAGGAGCCGAGCCCGTGTTCTACGGCATTGCGCCCGATGATGAGCAGGCGATTGCCGAGCTGGTGCATCGCGCCGTGCTGGAGTGCGATTTCGTCATTACGAGCGGTGGCGCCTCGGCAGGCGACTACGACTACGTGACGGCGCTCGTTCGGCGCGAGGGCGATGTGCTGTTTGACCGCATCTCGATGCGTCCGGGCAAGGCCATCACGTTTGGCTTGCTTGGGGGTAAGCCCTACCTGGGACTTTCAGGCAATCCGGCCGCGGCGTATGTAGGCTTTGAGATGCTTGCGCGTCCGGCGATCCGCAAGATGCGCGGCTTTGCCGAGGGTACGCGTCCCGTGCAGCAGGCGACGCTCACGCACGGCGTGAAAAAGCGACAGCATCGCCGCTTCTTCGATCGCGCCACGGTTTTGCGCGACCCCGAGACCGGTGAGCTGTTGGTGACCGAGGCCAAGACGCAGAATTCGGCGCTGCTCGGCACGATGCAGCGGGCTAACTGCCTGTTGCGTGTTGACGAAGGACCGTGCGACCTCAAGGTGGGCGATGTCGTGGACGTTGTTCGCGTCGATCTGCCCGAGGGCGCCGTGTTGTAGGAGGAATGCTATGGAGCTGAAGATATCGATCGTGACGTGCTCGGATACGCGCGATCTTGCCCAGGACGAGGCTGGAGCCGCACTCGAGGAACTTATCGAGGCGCAGGGCTGGACGGTCGCCTCGCATGTGGTCGTGCGCGACGACGTCAGCGAGATCGGTGATGCCATTGTGGAAGCCGCCGATGAGTGCCACGCCAATGTCGTGCTCACCTGCGGCGGCACGGGGCTTTCGATGCGCGATGTGACGCCCGAGGCGACGCGTGCCGTCTGCGAGCGCGATGTGCCGGGTATTGCAGAGGCAATCCGTGCGTACTCCATGACCAAGACGCGCCGCGCTATGCTCTCGCGCGCTATTTGCATGCAACGAGGTCATACACTTGTCGTAAACTTTCCCGGTTCTACGAAGGCCGCCCGCGAAAGCTGGGAGGCCATAGCGGACCAGCTGGAGCATGCGGCTCAGATGACAGCGGGCGGCGGACATACCAACTAGGTGGTTTACCTGCGGCGGGGCGACCTGAACGGCTGCTCCGCCTTTGTTTTCCGCCGAATCGACGCCGAGGTGCACGGTAACTTGAAACTATATTCTCTGACGAGAATAATATCTCACTATCATTATTCGCGCAGAAGTATAATCTGATTGCAGATTAAAGCCCGTGGCGGGGTGCCCGGGCGTCGCGTTCGAAAGGGTTGAACATGTTCGATATGGTTTCTCGCCGCGGTTTTGTCTCGCTTTCTGCTGCCGCTGCCGCCGGCCTTGGCCTTGCTGGCTGCTCGGGCAACAAGACGTCCGAGCCGGCCGGATCCGATGCCGGTTCTGCTAAGGCATCTTCCAAGAAGGTTGTCGAGCTGCAGGTCTTTGCTGCCAACTCGCTCGAGAACGCTCTGCCCGAGGTTCAGGAGCTCTACACCGACCAGACCGGTACCACGTTTGCCGACACGCAGTTTAAGGCGTCCGGCGACCTTGTCGAGCAAATGCGCGCCGGTGCCGCCGTCGACGTGCTTATCACGGCCTCCAAGGGCACCATGGATGACGCCGAGGCCGCCGAGCTCGTCGACGCCGACACCCGTGAGGATATGTTCGTCAACGACCTCGTGATCATCCGCGCCGAGGGCTCTGACACCAAGGTCGAGGCCATCGCCGATGTCGCGAACCTGGACGGCAAGATCGCCATTGGCGACGCCAAGACCGTCCCCGCCGGCAAGTACGCCAACCAGGCGCTGGCTTCCGTGGGCCTCTACACCGGCACCGAGGGCGACGACGGCGAGTATGCTCCCGAGATCGCCGACAAGGTGGCCCTGGCCGACAAGGTCGGCACCGCTGCTTCTTACGTCTCTACAGGCGACTGCGTGGCAGGTTTTGTCTACAGCTCCGATATCTTCCGCTACGACGGCATCGAGGAGGCCTTCGTGTGCCCCGAGGACTCGCACAAGCCCATCGTGTATCCCGGCGCTGTCGCCGATAGCTCCGAGCATGCCGACGAGGCCAAGGCGTTTATCGACTTTTGCCTGACCAACAAGAAAGCCCAGAAGATTTGGGCCAAGTACGGCTTTGAGCTTTCCGAGTAGTGCGGCTTGGCGCGATAATTCCATCGTTTTGTGTTTCACTCCGTCCTTGTATTCGCTTGGAGCTTTTCGTGCTTAATAGATTCCGCATGCTTGTCGCCTGTGCTTTGACCTTCGCGCTTTGCTGGGTGCCGGGATTTGCGTTTGCTGGGGACGCTGAGGACGGGGCCCAGGTTGCTGCGACCGCCCATGGGCTTTCCTATGGGATCGAGGGTTTTGAGCGGTTGGCCAAGGGGACCGCTCGTGCCATGGAGGGCCAGCCTGAGGGCTATCGGTTTCCCGTTGACGAGGACGTGGACCTTGTAGTGGCACCTGCTGCCGATCGCGTTGTGGTGTGGATGTCGCCCAAGGCGGTCGAGAAGTATGGGTTGGATCCGCAGGATAACGAGTGCGTATCGGGTCTCAAGGCCCTCGTCTGTAAGCTCGACAGCGCAAACTGCATGGGAGGTGCGCAGCTAGGGGACGTGAATCTTCCTTGGTATGTCACGGCGGAAACAACGTTTGATGCCGGTGGGTATACCTATGGCTTTGACGAGCGCGGTGCGGATGGGGACCGCTATGTGGTGATTGCATCAGCCTCGGGTGATGCCAAGGGCGGCGCGCGTTGGCTTGATAGCGCTCAAATGGTAGAGGCGTCGTCTGTCATGTTGCGGGATGAGCAAGGGCCCTTGACCTCTCTGGTCTCCTTTTTGGGCGACATCGACTATCGCCCGTTTTGGGTGTCCATTAAAACGAGCGGCCTTGCCCTGGTGATCTCCCTTGCGCTGGGCCTGTTCGCCGCGTGGAAGACTATGGGTACCTCGAGTCGCATCAAGGGCCTGCTCGACTCGGTCTTTACCATCCCCATGGTGTTGCCGCCCACGGTCTGCGGCTTTTTGCTGCTTATGCTGTTTGGTCGCTCGACCGGGGTGGGCCAGTGGCTGATTGCGCACGGCGTCTCGATTGTCTTTACGTGGCCGGCGGCGGTGATCTCTGCCGTGGTGGTATCGTTCCCCCTGGTCTACCGTACGGCGCTCGGCGCCTTTGAGAGCCTCGACACGCAGATGCTTGACGCCGCGCGAACCCTGGGATGGTCCGAGCGTCGCATCTTTGCCAAGCTTATGATGCCGCTTGGGTGGCCTTCTATTGCCGCTGGTACGGTCCTCGCCTTTGCCCGCGCGATGGGAGAGTTTGGCTGCACGCTGTTCTTTGCGGGCAACTACGCCGGCATTACGCAGACCATCCCCATTGCGATTTACTTTGAGTGGATGGGCGGCAACACCTCGGTGGCCCTCTTTTGGGTCGCCGTTGTGATTGCGTTCAGTTTCCTGGTCATCCTATTCATCAACATGTACACGGCGCATTCGCAAAAGTATCGCGAGCGGGGCCTTTCCCATGCGGGGCGCAAGCAGGCCAAAGACCTCGCCGGACAGGGTGATTCGCTCGACCCGGCGGGCGGCGATGCCCTGCGAATCGATCGCGAGGCGCTGGCCGAGCTTATGCGCGATGACGCGGTCGCGAAGGGAGGTCGATAGGCCATGTCGCTCGTTCTGGATATCAAAAAGCGCTATCCCGGGTTTATGCTCGACATGCAGCTTGAGGCCGGCGAGGAGCGTGTGGCGCTGCTGGGCGCCTCGGGTTGCGGCAAGAGCTGCACGCTGCGCTGCATTGCCGGCGTGGAGACGCCCGACGTGGGCAAGATTGTCGTCAACGGTGTGACCTTTTTTGACTCGGCGGCGGGCATCGACCTGTCGCCCCAGGAGCGCAAATGTGCCCTGTTGTTCCAAAACTATCAGCTGTTTCCCAACATGACGGTGGCCGATAACGTATGCGCCGGCGTAAAGGATGCGGGCGACGCCGCGGCGCGTAAAAAACTTGCTGAGCGCTACCTGGGCATCTTTGGCCTGGCCGATTTCGCCGACCGTTATCCCGCGCGGCTCTCGGGTGGCCAGCAACAACGCGTGGCGCTTGCCCGCATGGTGGCGGCACATCCGGGCATCTTTATGTTCGACGAGCCCATGAGCGCGCTCGATTCCTATCTTAAGAGCGCGCTCGAGCAGAACATGCTCGACCTGTTCGATGTATGCAACCGCACCGTGCTCTACGTGAGCCACGACATCGACGAGGCGTGCCGCCTGTGCGGGCGCATCTGCGTGGTGCACGACGGGCATGTTGAGGAGACCGGCTCCGTCGAGGACGTGGTCCGCCGTCCGCAGACGCTGGCGGCGCTGCGCCTGACGGGCTGCAAGAACACAAGCCGGGCGCGCAAGATCGGCGACGAAGAAGTTGAGGCCCTCGACTGGGGCATGACCTTTAACGTGGGTCGCGCGGTTCCCGATAATGTGGCGTACCTGGGCGTTCGCGCAAGCTACTTCCATGTTGACAATCGCGTGGAACGAGGTCGCAACAGCTACGATTTGCACGTGGCCCGTGTGAGCGATTCGCGCTTTGAGCGGCTGGTGTTGCTGGACGTGCCGCGCGCCGACGCGCCGACGCGCCTGCAGTGGAAGGTCAACAAAGTGGGCGTGCCTGTCGATGAGCTACCGCAAGCAGGCGAGACGCTGCGCATGCACTTCGATGCGAGTAGGATCCACTTGGTTTGTCGATAACGCCGGGTAATGCCGTCGGGGATATAAGCCTCGGCGGCTTTGCCTTGCCGCTCGCCGAATGAGGGATGACAAACTCTTATCAATCAAGATAATTATTTATTAAACGACGACACACGGCGCTGTCGTACGAATGTCAACGGTGTTCGCATGGTCGACGACCGTTGATATAGTTGACCTCAACTTGTAAAGGAGGGTGCGCACATGCCGCAGACGACATACATTCGCCGCGTTGCCGCGCGTGCCCTATATATGGCTCGGAGCCGCATATGAGCAGGTATGTTCACGGCTCCGGGAGAGACGACGCACAACTAAATAATCGACCGCAAAGCAGGTTCCCCAAAATTCCGGGTTTAGGCGCGGCTGGGTTTTCGCCACCCACCGTGCAGCAATACCGTAGCTATTCATTTTTGGTTCGAGAGGGGAACCGTTATGGCTGAAGAATTCGATTTCCATCCGATGTGGGAGACCCTCGGCATGAATCTTGCCGATCACGACATGCTGCTGGGCGCCGTGGGCCAGATGTACGGCGACATGTTCCTGACGCAGAACAATCGCCCCAAGTCCACGTCCTACCTGGACTTTGTGGCCACCAACATCCATAGCGGCCGTATTAAGGAGATGCTCGACAAGAAGGAGGCCGGCGAGGCCACCAAGATCGTCGGTTCGTTCTGTGTGTACGTGCCCGAGGAGATCGTGCTTGCCTGCGATGGCATCCCCGTTGGCCTGTGCTCGGGTGCCGACTGGGCGACCGACAAGGTCGAGGAGCATCTGCCGCGCAACACCTGCCCGCTCATCAAGAGCTTTGCCGGCTTTAAGCTGGGCGAGGTCTGCCCCTACATTGAGTCGAGTGATCTGGTGGTGGGCGAGAACACCTGCGATGGCAAGAAGAAGGCCTACGAGTTCTTTGCCACGCAAAAGAACATGTACGTCATGGATATCCCCAACGTGCACGACGAGTCGACGCTCGTGACCTGGAAGGCCGAGGTTAAAAAGCTTGCCGCCAAGATCGAGGAAGAGTGCGGCGTCAAGATTACGCCGGAGCGCCTGAAGGCTGCCATCCACGCCGTCAACGAGAAGCGTCGCGCCCTGCAGCGTCTGGCTGCCACGCGCGCTGCCGATCCGGCGCCCATCAGCGGTCTCGACAGCCTGCTGACCGTTCAGGCCGCCTTTATGGACGACACGCCGCGTCTGACCGGAGCCATCAACGATATGGCGGCTGAGTGCGAGCGGCGTGTCGAGGCCGGCGAGGGCGTGGCGCCCAAGGGGACCAAGCGCATCCTGTACACCGGTACGCCCATGGCCGTGCCCAACTGGAAGCTGTTCAACCTCATCGAGAAGGCCGGCGGCGTTGTGGTGGGCGAGGAGTCCTGCACGGGTTCGCGCTACTACAAGGACCTGGTCGACGAGTCCGGCGAGACGGTCGACGAGATGCTCGACGCCATCGCCGAGCGCTACTTTAAGATCAACTGCGCCGTCTTTACGCCCAACGACCAGCGTATGAAGGACATTGTCCAGATGGCCAAGGACCTGCATGCCGACGGCGTCGTCGACGTGGCCTTGCAGTTCTGCACGCTCTACGAGATGGAGTCGTTTGCCGTGGAGAAGGCCGCCGAGGAGGCAGGCATTCCGTTTATGCACATCACGACCGACTACGCCGGTGAGGACGCCGGCCAGCTGCAGACGCGCATTGAAGCTTTCTTGGAAACCATTTAGGGGTATCCGTCCCGGCGGCTTCCCCAGGCACCCGATCTTGCCGTTCAAACCATCGTTTGCGTACCAAAGTACGCGGCGCTTCTCTTTCACGGCAACCTCGGGCACCTGGGAAAGCCGTTTCCTTGGTTGGTCAAAAGGTTTGTTAAGGAGTTATATGTCGGAAAATATGGAGCAGCCGTTGCCATCCACGTTTGAGGAGTTCAACGAGCAGCGCAAGGCGGCGTTTATTCGCGTCAAGGATTATAAGCAGGCGGGTAATCGCCTGGTCGGTTTTCTGTGCAGCTACACGCCGCTCGAGATTATCGATGCCGCGGGGGCTGCGAGCGTGGCGCTGTGCGGCACGTCCGACGAGGTGATTCCCGAGGCCGAGAAGGTGCTGCCGGCAAACCTCTGCCCGCTCATCAAGTCGACCTACGGTTTTGCCTACTCGCAAAAGTGCCCGTTTACGTACTTTAGCGACATGATCATCGGCGAGACCACCTGCGACGGCAAGAAGAAGATGTACGAGCTACTCAACGAGCTCAAGCGCACGCACATTCTGCATCTTCCGCAGGGTCGCGATCGCGCCTACGAGCGTGAAGGCTGGTACGAGGAGTGCCGCCTGCTCAAGGAGGAGCTCGAGGGCTTCTACGGCATCACGATTACCGACGATGACCTGCGTGCTGCCGTCCGTCGTCGCAACCGCTTGCGTGCGGCCCAGCTCGAGATGTTTGCGCTGCAGGCCAACCAGCCGGCGGCCATGAGCGGCATCGACCTGATGAGCACTATGTTTGCCGGTACGTTCAGCTTTGATATCGAGGCCTATACGCAGCAGCTGGAGCAAAAGGTCGCCAAGCTGCGCGAGGCCTACGACGCGGGCGAGCGCCCGGTTGCGGCGGACGCCAAGTGCATTCTGATCACCGGTTGCCCGGTGGGCGGTGTGATCAACAAGATCGGCCGTACTATCGAGTCCAACGGCGGCGTGGTCGTGTGCATGGACGACTGCTCGGGTGAGCGCACGGCGGCTATGATGATCGACCCCGATGCTCCCGATATTCTGCGCGCCATCGCCGACCGCTACCTGGATATCAACTGCTCGGTCATGACGCCCAACGACGGTCGTATGGAAAACACGCTGGCCATGTGCGAGAAGTATCACGTCGATGGCGTAGTGGAGAGCGTGCTCCAGGCGTGCCACACCTTTAACGTGGAGAGTGCGCGCATGCAGGAGGCTGTCGAGGGTGCGGGTATTCCGTATATGAAGATCGAGACCGACTACAGCAACGGTGACATGGGCCAGATCGAGACTCGCATCGCTGCCTTCATCGAAACCCTCTAGCTTCCTCAGGCACCGGATCTTGCCCCTCAAACCGTCGCTTGCGTACCAAAGTACGCTGCGCTCCTCTTTCGGGGTAACCTCCGGCACCTGAGAAACCTAGAGTTAAGGCGCCTGAACGCGCCGCTACCTTTGATGTTTAGATTGGGAGAGAGCCATGATAGGGATCGGGATCGATATCGGGTCTACGGCGGCTAAGGCTGCTGTGGTCGACGGGGAGGGTTCGGTGGCGTGGACGTGCGTGCAGCCAACCGGGTTCTCCTCGGTCGATGCGGCCGAACGGCTGCGCGAGGCACTGGCAGCGGCTGGCTATGACGTGGCTGCCAACGACGTGCGCGTGATCGCGACCGGCTACGGCCGTGTCGCCGTGCCCTATGCGCACAAGGTCGTGACCGAGATTACCTGCCACGGTACCGGTGCCGTGCGTCTGTTTGGTGACCATGGCACCGTGATCGATGTGGGCGGCCAGGATACCAAGGTCATTCAGCTTAAAAGTGGCCGCGTGGCCAAGTTTGCCATGAACGACAAGTGCGCCGCCGGCACGGGGCGCTTTCTGGAGATCATGGCCGACCGCCTAGGCATTTCCCAGCAGCAGATGGCCGACCTAGCGCGTTCCGGCGAGCCCACCAAGATCAGCAGCATGTGCACGGTGTTTGCCGAAAGCGAGGTCATCAGCCTGATCGGTCGCGGTGAGCCGCGCGAGAACATTGCGCGTGGCGTGATCGACAGCGTGGTCTCGCGCGTGGCGACCATGGCCGGACAGGCCGCGGGCGCCCCGTACTACCTGATCGGTGGCCTGTGCGAGAACGCCTTCGTGGTGGAGCGGTTGGGCGAGCTACTGGGGTCGCCGGTGACCGCCTCGCCCCAGGCTCGCTTTGCCGGAGCGATCGGCGCGGCTGTCCGCGCCGCCGCCTTGGCCTAGGGGTGTACCGCGACATGCGCATCCTCAATATCTCGGCACAAAAACCAGATAGCACTGGCAGCGGCACCTACCTTGCCGCGCTCGTACGCGAGCAGATCGAGACGGGGCATCGCGCCGCCGTGCTTTGCGGCGCGGCACCGGGTGATACCCAAGGCGAGCTGGACCGGCGTGCTGCCGTGTTTGCCGTACCGTTCGAGTCGCCCGAGCTGCCGTTTCCCATCTGTGGCATGTCCGATGTCATGCCCTATCCCTCCACACGCTATCGTGATCTGACGCCTTCGATGCTCAAGGCATTTGAGCGGGCATTTGCTGCTGCAATCGATCGGGCGGTGGCTGAGTTTCGGCCCGATCTGGTGCTCTGCCATCATCTGTATCTGGTGACCGCATTGGTGCGCGAGTGCGTCCGGGGCGTGCCGGTTGTTGCCGTGTGCCATTCGACCGACCTGCGCCAGCTGCGTTCGCATGCGCTCGAGCGCGATCGCATCGTACGTGCGGTTCGTCGGCTCGATGCCGTCTTTGCGCTCCATGCTGAGCAGGCTGAGCAGATTGGCCTGGTGTGCGGCGTCGATGCCGATCGCATCCACGTGATTGGGACGGGCTACGACCATCGCGTCTTCTGCTGCGACGCAAGCGTGGCGAGACAGCCGGGATCGCTTGTGTACGTGGGCAAGATTTGCTTTAAAAAGGGCGTCGAGTCGCTGGTTCGAGCCATGTCATTGCCGATTGACGATGGCGTCCGCCCATCTGGCTTGGTACTTGTGGGCGGCCGCGGGGACGATGCCGAGTACGCGCGTATCGAGCGCTTGGCCGCGGCCTCGGATGTGCCGGTGACGCTGGCGGGCCGCCTGGATAGCGATGGGCTCGTGCGTGCCTACCGCAGTTCCGACGTCTTTGTGCTGCCTTCGTTTTACGAGGGTCTGCCGCTCGTGACGATCGAGGCCCTCGCGTGCGGCTGCAAAGTTGTGGCGACCGATTTGCCCGGCGTTCGTCCCTGGATGGAGGCGATGCTTCCCGGCGCTCCCGTGACGTGGGTGGCGCCGCCGCGTATGACGGATGTCGACACGCCCGAGGCGGCCGACCTTCCGTTGTTTGAGCGCGCACTGGCAGATGCTATCGCGCAGGCGCTTGCGGCTCCGCCTTCGACGTTCGAGCCGTCGGCGGTCTCTTGGGAAGCGTGCCTGGGGCGTATACTTAAAGTCGTTAATTTGTTGGAAGGGGTTCGTATGGCTAAGGAC
>DXMX01000016.1:18011-19224 GCA_019413955.1 Collinsella sp. | reverse complement strand
GTCCATGACGGCCGCGAGCGGTTGAGCCGCTAAGTTGGCTCCCGGAGCCCTCGCCCAGGTCCTGGGCGATTTGCCCAATGTGCATAACGACAACTTGCTCGTGGGGTTCGATACCTCCGACGATGCGAGCGTCTTCCGCGTAGGGGAGAACCTGGGGCTCGTGCAGTCCATCGACTTCTTCCCACCGATGGTCGACGACCCGTTTCTATTTGGCCAGATCGCCGCGGCAAACTCACTGTCGGACATCTACGCCATGGGCGGGCGGCCGAGCCATGCCATGAACTTGCTGTGCATCCCGAGCTGTCTGGGCGTTGAGGTTGCCGGTCAGATTCTGGCGGGCGGCGCCGACAAGTGCGTCGAGGCGGGTTGCTCCATCGCGGGCGGTCACACCATCAACGACGACGAGCCCAAGTACGGCCTGTCCGTGAGCGGGTTTGTCGCGCTCGACCGCATGCTCGCCAACAGCGGCGCGCGCGTGGGCGATGCGTTACTGCTGACCAAGGCGGTTGGCTCGGGCATCATCACCACGGCCATTAAGGGCGAGCTCATCGAGCAGGACGAGGCCGCAGCCATGTTTGACTCGATGCGCACCCTCAACGAGGCTCCGATTCGTCTGGCCGAGGGACTTGAGCTTCACGGCTGCACCGACATTACGGGCTTTGGTCTGATCGGGCACGCGTGCGAGATGGCCGAGGGCTCGGGCGTGCAAGTTGAGCTTGCGTCGGGGGCGGTGCCACTCTTTGACCAGGTGCTCGACATGGCGCGTTTGGGCATTATCCCCGCGGGCTCCTACCGCAACCAGGACTTCTTTGGCCCGCGCGTGACGGCCGACGAGGACCTTGAGCCGGGCATGCTCGACGCGCTGTACGACCCGCAGACGTCTGGTGGCCTGCTTATCGCGGCACCTGCTGCTGATGTGGATGAGCTTGCGAGCCGTCTACATGCCGAAGGACGTATCGCCGCCGTCGTCGGGCGCGTGTACGAGCCGGTACCAGGCGGTCCTGCCGTTCGCGTTGTGCATTAAGGAAAACCGTTTATGCGACCGCCTACTGTTCTGGGCGGTCCCTTTTGAAAGGAAAAACTATGTCTACCAAAATTGAAGTCAATGCCATGGGCGATGCCTGCCCGCTGCCCGTCGTCAAGACGCTCAAAGCCCTGAAGCAGCTCGATGGTGAGGGCACAGTCGTGACCTCGGTCGACAACGAGACCGCCG
>DXMX01000016.1:17216-18001 GCA_019413955.1 Collinsella sp. | reverse complement strand
GTCAAGAACATCTCCAAGATGGCGCAGGAGAAGGGCTGCACGGCCTCAGTCGAGAAGGTTTCTGACGCTGAGTGGCGCGTGACCGTCGCGACCGCCGGTGCCGTGGCCGTTGCGGACCCCGAGCAGGACGGCGCTGCTTTCTGCGACGCCAGCGCCGGCAAGGGCAAACTTGTCATTTCCGTCTATACCGATTGCATGGGCCGTGGCGACGACGAGCTGGGCCACAAGCTCATGAAGGCGTTTGTCTTTGCCGTGACGCAGCAGGAGGAGCTGCCCGCGACTATGCTTTTCTACAACGGCGGTGCCAAGCTCACCGTCGAGGGCTCGCCGGTGCTCGATGACCTGAAGGGCTTGGCGGAGCAGGGTGTCGAGATTCTCACCTGCGGTACCTGCCTCGACCACTATGGCATTAAAGACCAGCTTGCGGTGGGCGAGGTCACCAACATGTACGTGATCGTGGAGAAGATGGAGCAGGCCGCGCGCGTCGTGCGCCCGTAGCGTATTGGTTGGAGTTGCCATGAGGGAGAAGCGCCCGGCGCTTGTCATCACGTTTCCCACCACGGCGGCCGCCATGGGTTGCGAGTCCCTGTGCATCGAGCGCGGTCTTCCCGGGCGGACGATTCCCGTGCCCGGGGAGGTCGCTGCCGGCTGCGGTTTGGCGTGGAAGGCGTTGCCTGCCGATGAGGAGCTGCTGCGCGGCGAACTCGCCGCGGCGGGCGTTCCCACCGAGGGCTTTACGGTGATCGACATGTGGGAGGTCGTGCGATGATCTACCTGGATAACGC
>DXMX01000016.1:15783-17206 GCA_019413955.1 Collinsella sp. | reverse complement strand
CGCAAGCGATGTGCTCGCTCGGCAATGCTGGGCGCGGTGCCACCTCGGGTGCGCTCGATGCGGCACGTACCATCCACGGCTGCCGCGCCAAGCTTGCGCGCTTGCTGGGCTGCCCGCGTGCTGACCATGTTTGTTTTACGCCCAACTCCACCGCGGCGCTCAACACCGTTATCAATGGCGTGGTGCGCCCCGGCGACCGCGTGGTCACGACGGTGCTTGAGCACAACTCGGTGCTACGTCCGCTCAACCGCTTGGCGGCAGAGCAGGGCGTGACCGTTGAGCATGCGGGCTGCGACGCGAACGGTGTGCTCGACTACGACGAGCTCGAGCGGTTGGTCACGCCGGGCACGCGTGCCGTGGTGGTGACGCACGCCTCCAATGTGACCGGCAACGCGGTCGACATTGCGCGCGTGGCTGCCATCGCGCATGCGGCCGGCGCGCTGGTGATCGTCGACGCCTCGCAGTCTGCCGGCGCGATGCATATCGATATGCAGGCCATGGGGCTCGACATTGTGTGCTTTACCGGCCATAAGGGGCTCATGGGACCTCAAGGCACCGGCGGCCTGGCCGTGGCGGAGGGCATTGACGTGGCTCCGTGGGCCATGGGCGGCACGGGCGTGCACAGCTTCGATGCGCTGCAGCCGCTTGAGTGGCCCACGCGCCTTGAGGCGGGCACGCTCAACGGTCATGGCATCGCGGGACTTTCCGCTGGTCTCGACTTTATCGAGGCCCAGGGTGGGGTCGAGGCGATTGCTGCCCACGAGCGTGCGCTCGCTGATCGCTTCCTTGCCGGTGTGCGCAAGATTCCGGGGATTAAGCTCTACGGTGCCTTTGACCAGCAGGCGCGCTCTGCGATTGTGTCGCTCAACGTAGCCGATATCGACTCTGCCGAGATTTCGGACGCGCTCATGCAAGGGTGGGGGATTGCGACGCGCCCCGGTGCCCATTGCGCTCCGCTCATGCACCGCGCGCTGGGGACCGAGCGCCAGGGCGTCGTCCGCTTCTCGTTTGGGTATTTCAACACGGACGAGGAAGTCGACACCGCGATTGACGCTTTGCGCGATTTAGCCTGCTAGAGCGTATATACTTGCGGGACGGGTCTTTTGCCCGTCCCGTTTTTGTTTCGACCCGAAAGGTGTGCATATGGCCTCATCCGCTCCGCGCGGTTTGCGCTCCGACCATGTCGTTACCGTCGGCATTGCGCTGTTCTCGATGCTCTTTGGCGCCGGCAACCTCATTATTCCGCCGCTGCTGGCGCTGCAGGCTGGTTCTGCCACGCCGGTCGCCATGCTCGGCTTTCTGATTGCCGCCATCGGCCTGCCCGTCATGGGTTTTATCGCCGTGGCACTTGCCGGAACGGCGCGCGAGCTTGCCGGCCGCGTGCATCCTAAGTTTGGCGAATTCTTCGTTGCGGCGGTCTACC
>DXMX01000016.1:3678-15773 GCA_019413955.1 Collinsella sp. | reverse complement strand
GCCCGTGCCTGGCTATTCCGCGCACAAGCTCCACGGCCTTCGAGATGCTGGTGCCGCTGCTGCCCGAGGGCGTTTCGCTCGGCACGGCACGTCTGGCGTTTGCCATCGGGTTCTTCATCATCGCGTTTGCGCTCACGCTGCGCCCGGGTGTCATTACACGCGTACTCGGTCGCATTACGGGCCCCGCGCTCATTGCGCTCATCGTACTGGTCGTGGGTGCTGCCGTGATCTCGCCACTGGGACCGGCTGCCGCGCCTCAGGCTCCCTACGATGCAGGCGCCGCCGTGCAGGGCTTTCTGACTGGCTATCAGACCATGGACCTGCTCGCATCGCTCGCCTTTGGCATTATCATCGCCGAGACCATTCACGAACTGGGCGTTACCGATGACAAGCGCGTGGCCTTCGAGATTTCGCGTTCCGGTGTGATCGCCGGCGTGCTCATGGCCATTATCTATTGCGGCTTGGCCCTTGCCGGTATGCAGCTCGGCACCGTGATGCCCGACGCCACCAACGGCGCTGCAATCCTTGCTCGCTCGGCCTCCATGCACTTTGGCCTTGCCGGCACCGTCGTGGTCTTCGCCATCTTCTTCCTCGCCTGCATGAACGTGTGCATTGGCCTCATTAGTTGCTGCGCGCGCTATTTCTGTGAGACGTACGTGGTTGAAGGGGGAGCGGAGGCCTCCGAGGAGGCCATGCGCCGCCCCTTCGCGATCCTCGCCTTTGTGTTCGCGGCGTTTTCGTGCCTGCTCTCCAACGTGGGCCTCGACGTGATCCTCATGTTCTCGGTGCCTATGCTCAACGCCTTGTATCCCGTTGCCATCGTACTGGTACTGATGGGCCTGGTGCACGGCTTTTGCGACGCTCATCCGCAGGTGTGGGTGTGGGTCGGCGGCGTGGTTGCTGTGCAGAGTGTGATCACCTCGGTCCGCGATGCGTTCTTTGCGGGCGCGTGGCTACCGTTTGATGTTCTTCCGCTGGCGGATATCGGTGCCGCGTGGGCGCCGGTTGCCGTGGCGGCGTTTGTGATCGGTCTGCTCCACAGCAAGTTTGTCGCACATTCGAGGAGCTAGGGTTTCTGCGCTTGCACAGGCGGGGAGTCTCCCCTATAATTTCCTTCGCTTTGGGACACGCAAGGTTTAGACCTTAGCTGCTCAACACCTTCGGGACGTGGCGCAGTTTGGTAGCGCGCCTGCTTTGGGAGCAGGATGTCGCAGGTTCAAATCCTGTCGTCCCGACCATATCTTGCGGGCGTAGTTCAATGGTAGAACCCCAGCCTTCCAAGCTGATGACGCGGGTTCGATTCCCGTCGCCCGCTCCATAGGATATCTTTAACGGCTTTGGCTCCTTTTGGTGCCAGAGCCGTTTTCATATACATGCCGGGGACCCCACATCCCCTCCTAAGTTGCGGTGAAATAGTTCCTGGATTAGCCGCAAAAGCTGTCCAGGAACTATTTCACCGCAACTTAAGAGGGGATGGGGCTGAGTGGCGGGCGATGCCGTTGCCTGTCGGTTAGTGGCGGGATTGGTGGCGGAGCTTGTCGATGGTGGAGTCGGTGCTTCGGCTGCGGGCTTCGGCGGCGCGGTCACGGGCGTCGGCGGCGGTTTGGCGCTGGCGGCGGTAGTCGATCATGCCTTGGATGATGGGCTTGCCAAAGCTCACGACATCATCGTTGTAGATGGCGGTTCGGGCTGCGAGGAGGCAGTCGGTAAAGTCCATATGGGTCTTGCCAAAGAGTTTGACGGCAAGGGCGACAACGGTGGGCTCGTCGACCATGACGTCATCGAGCAACCTCTTCATGGCCGCAGTAATCTCAACGCGGGGAACCTTATAGACGTCGCGCAGTGTGACCACGACGCGCGTGATGATTTCGGGGTAGACGCGAGCGGTGCGCGTGGCGATGACCTTGGCGGCGCGCGGTGACAGAACCTCGTCGTCGTCAAGCAGGTAGCGCAGGATGACGGTCTCGTCGATGATGGTGCTACTCATGGATATCTACTTCCTCGGGACCCAAAATCGAATCGTCGCTTTCTGTGGCAAGGTACTCAATCCAGGCATTGCGCTCTTCGGAGCGGCGATTGGGGTCACCATATGCTTTGAGCGATCCATAGGCGGCGGTGCCGTTCTTTGAGCGCACGGCGACCGGCTGAAAGGGGAGCTTGCGCATCAAAATGCTTTGCGCGACAAATAAGCGGACAGCCTCGGCGAGCGATGTGCCCATGGCATCGTAGAGATGCTCGGCATGCTGCTTGTCTTCCTCGCGAATGCGCACCTGCAGGATGGCTCTTTTTTGAGTCGATGACATCACTGGCCCCCTTAATGAGCGTGCAATATAGTCGGTCAAATGCGGCATGTGCCGATACTCGAGCATCTTATAACGATTACTTTATTTCACTCAAGTTGATAACCATAAACACGAATACAAGCGTAGTACATCCAAAATGAGAGCGCATAAAAATCTCTGAGGCGTACGCATGTAATACACTCACCTTTATAGCTTCTAGAGAATAATTCCAACCTGCCAAAACCCCTGCAATACACCCGTATTGCAGGGCCTATGCTCAAGTTTGCCCCCTGCAACTGCGTATATTTAACCTGTATATCGTTGGAGAAACTCTACCGAGTGCATGTTTCGCCGCATGCATTCGATTCGTCGATGCCGGACCACGGGCGGTCCGGGGCAACGTCGACAGGGTCTCTCCGGCATGGGATTCAGGAGGGAGTGAACAACATGGGCAATAAACGAGTCGTGGCTGATTCTTCACGCTGCATTGGGTGCCAAACCTGTATGGCGGCGTGCATCGAGGCGCACGATATTCCCGGCAACATCGCCGCACCTCGCTTGCGCGTAACGCGCACCTACGAGATTTCCGCGCCGGTGGCATGTCACCACTGCGAGGACGCTCCGTGCGCCAAGGCCTGCCCCACGGGCGCCTTGTTCTTTGATCCAAAGAACCATCGCATCGGCGTCAACGAGGACAACTGCATCGGCTGCAAGAGCTGCGTCATGGCATGCCCCTTTGGCGCCGTGAGCGTGGCGACCACGCAGGTCCCCGTCTTGATGGGTGACGTTCGCGTGGGTTCGCAGACTAAGAGCTTCGTGCTCAAGTGCGACCTGTGCGTGGACCGTCCCGGCGGTCCGGCGTGTGCCGAGGCGTGTCCGACCAAGGGCCTCACCCTGGTAGACGAGGAGCGTCTGGCAGAACTGACTGCCGAGCGTGCCCGCGCCACCATCGAAAACGAGGCGTAAGCGTCGGGCGACAGGCCCAATGATTGTCAAATAAGTACCGAGTATTCGGTAGCAGAGAAAGGAAGGAGGGTGTCATGGAGAAGCATAAAGTGATTTGCCCGTACTGCGGCGCCGGTTGCCAGTTTAACCTCTTGGTCCAAAACGGCCAGGTCGTGGGTACCGAACCGCTCAACGGCATCACCAACCAGAGCGAGCTGTGCCTTAAGGGCATGAGCGGCTACGACTTCATCAACGACACCAAGATCTTGACTCCCCGCGTACTGCACCCGATGATCCGCCGCACCAAGGGCGCGGATCTTGAGCGCGTAAGCTGGGACGAGGCACTGGATTTCACCGCATCTAAGATGCAGGCCATAATTGACGAATATGGTCCTAACGCTGTCATGACCACCGGCTCTTCGCGAGGCGGCGGCAATGAGGCGAACTACGTCATGCAGAAGTTTACGCGCGCGTGCATCGGCACCCACAGCGTAGACAACTGCGCCCGTACTTGACACGGCCCTACTGTCCTCGGTCTGATGGACACGGTTGGTTCAGGTTGCATGTCATGCTCCATCCCCGGTATGGAGGATGCGGGCTGCATTTTCCTCTTCGGCTATAACCCTGCCGATTCGCACCCCATCGTCGCAAGGCGTATCGTGCGAGCCAAAGAAAAGGGTTGCAAGATCATCGTCGCCGACCCGCGCCATATCGAAACCGCGCGTATCGCCGATCTCTACCTTCCGATCAAGAACGGTTGCAACGTTGCGTTCCTCAACGCCTTTGCCAACTGCTTGGTCAACGATGGCCTCTACGACAAGGAATTCGTCGCCGAGCACACGAACGGCTTTGACGAGTGGTGGGAGACCATCAAGAACTACACTCCCGAATCCGTACAGGACATCACGGGTGTCGAGCCCGCGTTGATCCACCAAGCTGCCGAGATGTACGCCACGGCGAAGCCCTCTGCCATCATTGGCTGGGGCATGGGCGTATGCCAGCAGAAGCAGAACCTGAAGACGGTGCATACCATCGCCTCCATCGCCTGCGTTGCCGGTCAGATCGGCAAACCCAACTCCGGCCTCGCGCCCGTGCGTGGCCAGAATAACGTCCAGGGCTCCTGCGATATGGGCATGCTGCCCAACCTGTACCCTGGCTACCAGAAAGTCACCGACCCCGCAGTGCGTGCCAAGTTTGCCAAGGCTTGGGGCGTGCCCGAGGAAAAGCTCCCGCTCGAGGAGGGCTACAAGCTCACCGACCTGGGCCACCTGGTCGACGAGGGCAAGGTGCACTGCTTCTACAACTACGGCGAGGACCCGGTGCAGACCGAGCCCGATTCGGCCGGTATGCGCAAGACGCTCTCCGAGCTGGATCTGTTCATTTGTCAGGACATCTTTATGACGCAGACGACCATGCTCGCCGACGTCATCCTGCCTGCCACCTCTTGGGGCGAGCACGAGGGTGTCTTTACCGCATCCGACCGTAGCTTCCAGCACTTTGACGCGGCCGTTCCGCCCAAGGGCGAGTGCCGTCACGACTGGGAGATCTTCGCGGACCTGTCCACGCGTATGGGCTATCCCATGCACTACGACAACACCGAGCAGATCTGGAACGAGTGCATTAGCCTGTGCCCCAACTTTGTGGGCGCGACCTACGAGAAGATGGCTCCCGAGGGCGGCTACGCCCAGTGGCCCGTCAAGAGCACCGATGTGAACGACCACGGTACGCCCGACATGTTCGCTGGTGGCAAGTTCACCACCAAGGACGGCCGCGCCAACCTGATGGCGCACGACTGGGAGGCGCCCTCCGAGCTTCCCGACGATGAGTACCCGCTCATCCTGTGCACCGTCCGCGAGGTCGGCCACTACAGCTGCCGTTCGATGACCGGCAACTGCAAGACGCTGGCGCTGCTCGCCGACGAGCCCGGTTTTGTCCGCATGAATCCCGCGGACGCCCAGGCGCGCGGTATCAAGAACGGCGACATCGTCTCGATCCACAGCCGCCGCGGCCAGGTATACAGCCGCGCCGACGTGAGCGACCGCATCAACAAGGGCACGGTCTATATGACCTACCAGTGGTGGATCGGCAAGTGCAACGAGCTGACCATTCACAAGGTCGACCCGGTCTCGCACACGCCCGAGGACAAGTTCTCCGCCTGCCAGGTCGACGCCATCGCCGACCAGGTGTGGGCCGAGGGCGAGGTAGAGCGTCAGTACACCGAGCTCAAGCAGGCTCTGGTGGACGCCGCCGCTCCCCAGGACGTTGAGCCTGGCGCCGCCAAGTTCGACGACGAGACGCACGTGAATCAAATCGTGTAGTCCCGTTCTCGTTGGCTTTTTGGGCCGGGCGTCCCGTACGTTCGGGAGCCCGGCCCGTTATTTTGAAAGGAAGTGGGGATGAACCGCTTCATCGACATCAACCCGGAGAGGTGCATCGGCTGCGGAACATGCCAGTCCGCCTGTGCCGACGCCCACCGGATGCAGGGTCTTCAGGATACGCCGCGCCTGGCGCTCGTGAAGACCGGCGGCATTTCGGCCGCCCTTGCCTGCCACCATTGCGAGGGTGCCCCCTGCGCCGAGGTTTGCCCGGTGAATGCCATCGAGCACGATGGCGACCGCATCCACGTCAAGGAGCAGGAGTGCATCGGGTGCAGGCTGTGCGCCATCGCGTGCCCCTTCGGAGCCATCCATCCCGATGGCACGTCTATCGCCGGTGTCGCAGGCATGTGCGACCCGACGCCTTCGTACCCTAAGTCCCTGAGCAGCCTGCTTACGTGGGCTCCCGGCCAGTACACCTGCGCTGTCAAGTGCGACCTGTGCGCCTTCGATCCGGACGGCCCACATTGTGTGGCGGCGTGCCCCACCAAGGCACTGACCGTCATGGGTGGCGCGGCCGATCGCGAGCTCGACGAGGCCAAGCGCCTGCGCTCGATCGAAAACGGTCCGGTTGTCGACGTTACCGCTGTGGCCCAGGGTCTGTCCGAGAAAGCAGAAGGGAGCGTAAACAATGGATAGCATGACGCTGTTTATCGCATCGCTTGCCGTCTCGTGCATCGGTGCGCTCGCCTCGGTTCTGCTGATCAAGGCCGATAACGCCGCCAAGACCGCCGGCTGCCTTATCGGCGCCGCCGCCGCGGTGCTTTCGTTTGTGGCCGGTATCCAGGCCGTGCTGGGCGATGTCACGTCGGTCGACACCATCGTGTTCTTCCCGTTTGCCCATTTCCAGCTGCTGCTCAATCAGCTGTCCGGTCTGTTCGTGGCGCTCATCTCGGTGCTCGCGTTTGCCGGTTCGATCTACGGTCTCAACTACTTTGATGAGTACCCGGGCAAAAAGGGCCGCGCTGGCTTCTTCTTTAACACCTTCGTGGCGTCCATGATGCTCGTCATCACCGCCGACAACGTGTTTTGGTTCCTGGTCGCCTTTGAGCTCATGTCGCTTACCTCGTACTTCCTGGTCGTGATCGAGGAGAACGAGAACTCCATCCATGGCGGTTGGCTCTACTTTGTGATCGCACACGTGGGTTTTGTGCTCATCATGGCGAGCTTCCTCACCATGACCAACTTCGCCGGTGGCTCGTTTGCCTTTGCGGATTTCCGCGCTACGCAGTTTAGCCCTGCGGTCGCATCCGTGTGCTTCGTGCTCGCCTTCTTTGGCTTTGGCGCCAAGGCCGGTATCATCCCGCTGCACGGCTGGCTGCCCAAGGCACATCCCGAGGCGCCGTCCAACGTGTCGGCCCTCATGTCCGGCGGCATGATCAAGATCGGTATCTTCGGTATCCTCAAGGTTGGTCTCGACCTGCTCTCCGCCTCGGGCGTTCAGGTCTGGTGGGGCCTTATGGTCATGGTCTTCGGTGCGATCTCGTCGGTCCTCGGCGTGGCCTTCGCCCTGCAGGAGCATGACATCAAGCGTCTGCTGGCCTATCACTCCGTCGAGAACATCGGCATCATTCTGCTCGGCGTCGGCGCCTCCATGGCCGCCATGGCGCTCAACTCGGTCGGCATCGCCGTCCTGGCTCTGATGGCCGCCCTCTACCACACGTTTAACCACGCGATGTTTAAGGGCGAGCTGTTCTTGGGCGCCGGTGCGCTGCTGTACTCCACGGGTACGCGCAATATGGAGAAGATGGGCGGCCTGTTCCGTCGTATGCCGGCAACGGCCATCTGCTTCCTCATTGGCGCGCTTGCCATCTCGGCCATCCCGCCCTTCAACGGCTTTGTGTCCGAGTGGTTTACCTACCAGTCGCTCTTTAACGCTGCCATGCAGGGTGACAAGGCCGCCATGATCGTGGCCGTGTTCGCTGCCGTCGCGCTTGCCATTACCGGTGCGCTGGCTGTCACGTGCTTCGTCAAGGCCTATGGCGTCTCCTTTGCCTCCGCGCCCCGCTCCGAGGCCGCGGCTAATGCCAAGGAGGTTCCCGCCCCCATGGTGTTTGCGCAGGGCCTGCTCGCGGCCATCTGCGTCGTGCTGGGCATTGGCGCTCCCGTGATCGCTCCCGTGCTGGTCGATGTCGCCGCGTCCGTGCTGCATCCGTACGGTGGCGTGTTTGCCGCCGAGGGCATGGAGCTCATGAACCAGTACTCCGGCGCTGCCACCTCCACGCCCGCGATCGCCATTGCGCTCGTGGTGCTCGTCGGCCTTGCCTGCGGTTATCGCAAGCTCAAGACCGTCGGCAAGGTGCAGAAGTCCCAGCCGTGGGCATGCGGCTATGCTCCCAACGAGCATATGCCCGTCGTGGCCACGACCTTTGCCTCCGAGGTGTCCTGGTTTATGCAGCCGCTCTACACGCTGCGCGACCGCTGCACGGCCGTCTGCTGGTCCATCGCGCACTTCTTCCAGAAGCTCACCGGTGTGGCCGAGGCTGTGGAGCCCGTACCCGACAAGGTTCTCGTCGATGCCCCGCATAAGGGTGTCGAGAAGCTCGCCGACCTCGCGACTAAGCTCGAGGGCGGCAACTACAGCATCTATATCTGCTACATCGTCGCGGCACTCGTGGTGTTCCTCGTGCTCGCCGTGCAAATGGGTTAAGGAGGGGAGAGCATGAACAACATCGTACTTGCCGTTCTGCAGGGCGTGGTCGTTATGGCCGTCGCGCCGTTCTTCTCCGGTCTCGGTCGCGTTATCCGCGCCAAGATGCACAACCGTCGCGGCCCCAGCATCATGCAGGACTACCGCGACCTGGCCAAGCTCTTTGCGCGCCCCGAGTCCCAGAGCGAGGACGCGAGCTTTGCGCTGCGCATTATGCCGCCGCTGTTCTTCGCCGTCGCCTTTATACTCGCGATGGGCCTGCCGCTCTTTACGGCACAAAGCCCCATCCCGGTCTTTGGTGACGCCATCACCATCATGTACAGCCTGGCGCTCGCCCGCTTCTTCTTCGCCCTCTGCGGTGTGGATTCGTCCAACGCCTACGCCGGTATCGGCGGCGTCCGCGAGCTGCTCATGAGCGTGCTCATCGAGCCGTCCATGCTGTTGGCGCTGTTTGCCGCCGCCCTGGTGTGCGGCTCCACCGACATCGCCACCATGGGTCAGCACATCATGACGGGCGCCGTCGACGCGCCGGTCGCCGTGATTCTCGCCGGCATCGCCTTTGCGATCGCCTGCTACATGGAACTCGGCAAGCTGCCGTTTGATCAGGCCGAGGCCGAGCAGGAGCTTCAGGAAGGTCCGCTCGCCGAGCTTTCCGGCCCGTCGCTTGCGATGGCAAAGCTCGCCATGTCCATGAAGCAGGTCCTGGTCGTCGCCTGGTTCTGCGCGATCTTCGTCCCCTGGGGCGAGCCCGCGACCGTGGGCGCTGCCGCCGTTCTGGGCGCGGTCATCTTCCTGGTGAAGTGCCTGATCGACTTTGTCGTGTGCGGCGTGATCGAGAACTCCTGCTCGCGCTCGCGTTTTAAGGTGCTTGGCAATCAGACCTGGGCCGTTGTGGGCATCGCCGTTCTGGCGTTTGTCTTCGTGGTCGTAGGCGTGTAGGAGAAGGGAGAAACAATGTCATTTGCAGTCAGTCTGTCCCTTCTCGGCTTGGTCGCTATCGCGGCCCCGATGGTGGCCTCGGTGCTCGTCGCCCTGTTCCCCCGTCCGTACGCCAAGTGGTTCAGCGTTTTGGGTGCCGCCGTCTCGACGGTCTGCACCATCGCCCTCGCCGCGAATTTCGCTGGCGCCGGCATGCCCGACACGCAGGTCCCCCTGATCTCGTTTGGGCAGACCCTCGTTATGGGATTCACCTTCGATCGCATGAGCACGCTGCTCGCGCCCGCCTTTGTGGGTATCGGCCTGCTTGTCGTGATCTATTCGATTCCCTATATGAGCGAGAATAACCGTGAGCATCCCGATGCGCCGCGTCGTCGCTTCTACGCGTACCTCGCGACCTTCATCGGCGCCATGGCCGGCCTCGTGTACAGCTCGACCCTTTTGGGCCAGCTCGTGTTCTTTGAGATCACGGGTGCGTGCTCTTGGGGCCTCATTAGCTACTACATGTCGCCTACGGCCAAGAAGGCCGGCATGAAGGCCCTGATCATCACGCATATCGGTGCGCTCGGCCTGTATCTGGGCGCCGCCATCGTGTTTGCCCACACCGGTACCTTCGCCATCACCGCGATTGCCGGCCTCGACGCCAAGCTCAAGGCTATCGTCCTTTTGCTCGTGCTGTTTGCGGCCTGGGCCAAGTCCGCACAGGTCCCCATGTACATGTGGCTGCCTTCGGCCATGGAGGCACCGACGCCTGTTTCGGCCTACCTGCATGGTGCCTCGATGGTTAAGGTCGGCGTGTGCGTGTTCGCGCGCGCACTCGTCTCTGCCGGCGAGATTCCCGAGATCGTGGGCTGGGTCGCCATTATCGACGCCATGGTCACCATGCTCTTTGGTTTCCTTATGTACCTGCCGCAAAAGGACATGAAGCGCCTGCTGGCCTTCTCCACGATCGCCCAGCTCTCCTATGTGTTCTTTGGCCTGGGCCTTTCGGTCTTTGGCAGCCAGCTTGCCTTTGATGGCGCCGTGTGCCACATCTTTAACCACGCTTTCGCCAAGACGCTGTTCTTCCTGATCGCCGGTTCGTTCTCCTTTACGCTCGGCACGCGTATGCTGCCCAAGCTTCGCGGCATCGTAAAGAAGTACCCGATCTCGGGCGTGGGCTTTGGTGTCGCGGCACTCGCCATTGCCGGCGTGCCGCCTATGAACACGTTCTTCTCGAAGTTCCAGATTATCGCCGGCGGCTTTTCTGTGGGTGCCGGCAACGTCGCGATCCTGGTGCTCGTGTGCATCATGGTTGCCGAGACCGTCGCCACTTTCGCCTGGTTCCTCAAGTGGATGGGCTATTGCCTGCCCGGCGAGCCGAGCGAAGAGGTCGCTGCGGGAGCCCCGCTTCCCCGCGCGATGGCGTTTGTGTTTATCGTGCTCATCATCATGGTCATCGTCAGCGGCCCGCTTTCGGCCAGCTGGATCGGTTAGGAGGTAGAACGACATGGGTTATTCGATCGTCAACATCCTTGGCGGCCTTCTGATCGTCACGTCCACCATGGTGGTCGTCTCCAAGAACATCAAGCACGCCATCCGCTGGTATGCGGTGCAGTCGCTGGTGCTCGTGGGGCTTCTCGCCACGCTCGGTGTCACCACTGGTGCGCAGGAGCTGCTTATGTGGGCTGGATCTGCCTTTATCACTAAGGTCGTCCTGGTCCCTTATATCCTTAACCGCGCATATAAGAAGATGGGCGAGCCGAGCGACGCATCGCTCAAGGCCGGCCTTAAGCCCGCATGGGCTATTTGCATCATCGCCGTCGAGGTCGCGATTTGCTTTGCCGTCGTGACGCAGATCAGCCTGCCCACGGCTGAGGTCGCAACGCCTGCGCTCGCCATTAGCTTCGCTCACTTCTTTGTGGGCCTCACCTGCATCATCTCGCAGCGCAACATCATGAAGCAGATCTTTGGATACTGCCTTATGGAAAACGGCAGCCATGTGACGCTCGCGCTTTTGGCCCCCACCGCTCCCGAGATCATCGAGATCGGTATCGCCACCGACGCCATCTTTGCCGTCATCATCATGTCCATCGTCGTGCGTCGCATTTGGGACGACTCCCACTCGCTCGATGCGCGCGACCTGTCCGAGCTGAGGGGGTAGTCCATGGAAACGTTGATTCTCGCCCTGCTCGCGACTCCTTTGGTGTTCTCGCTGGTCATGGCGTTTATGCCCAAGAACACGTCCTATAACGTGTTTGCCGGTCTCAACCTGGTCTCCGTCGCAGCCGTCCTGGTGCTGTCGATTATGACGGCCGGTGACGTCCTTACGAGCGGCGACACCGCGAGCGCTCTTGGCCTGTGGTTCCACCTCGATTCGCTGGGCGCCATCTTTGTGCTGCTCATCGGCTTTATCGGTTTTCTTACGGGGCTGTTCTCGCTGCCCTATGTAAAGGCCGATATCGAGGAGGGCTCCATGCCCGCCGAGCGCGCCAAGCAGTATTTTGCGCTGTTTAGCCTGTTCGTGTTCACCATGCTGCTCGCGTGCCTGTCCAACAACATGATCCTCACGTGGGCCGCCGTGGAGGCAACCACGCTTTCCACCGTGTTCCTCGTGGGTATCTACAAGAACAAGACGGCCCTCGAGGCTTCTTGGAAGTATGCGATGGTCTGCACCGCCGGCGTGGCCTTTGGCCTGTTCGGTACGCTGCTGATTTACGCCAACGCCGCCGACGTGATTCCCAACGCCCACGAGGCCGCATTCCTGTCGTGCGTGCTGCCGTATGCCGACCAGTTCGATCCGACGCTCATGCGCCTCGCCTTTGCGTTTATCGTGATCGGCTTTGGCACCAAGGCCGGCCTGTTCCCCATGCACACTTGGCTGCCCGATGCCCACTCCCAGGCCCCGAGCCCTGTCTCGGCCCTGCT
>DXMX01000016.1:0-3668 GCA_019413955.1 Collinsella sp. | reverse complement strand
GCGCCATGCTTGTGATCATGCGCTTCTATGGCTTTACCATCCAGGCCGTGGGTGCCGAGTATCCGCAGCTTTTGCTGCTGATCGTCGGCACGCTGTCCATTTTGGTGGCGGCACTTTCGATGTTTCGCCAGGACGACCTCAAGCGCCGCTTTGCGTACTCGTCTGTGGAGAACGTGGGCGTTATCGCCCTGTGCCTGGGTATCGGTGGCCCGCTGGGTATCGCCGCGGCCCTGCTGCACTGCGTGTTCCACGGCTTTACCAAGACGCTTGCCTTCTGCGTGTCCGGTAATATCCAGCACGCCTTTGGCACGCGTAGCCTGGCTAAGATTCAGGGTGTCGTCGAGGTTGCCCCCGCAACCGCCGCGCTCGCCGTCCTGGCGCTGCTCGGTCTTGGTGCCTTCCCGCCCTTTGGCATGTTTATCTCCGAGTTCCTGACTTTTGTCGCCGGTGTTACCGCCGGTCCCATGTGGCTGGTCGTCGTGGTCGCCTTCGGTCTTACCGTGGCCATCTCCGCGCTCACCCGCATCGCACTCAAGTCGGTATTCGGCCATGCGCCCCAGGGCATGGGCAAGCATGAGGCCCCGGCGCTCATGCTTATCCCCGAAATCATCCTGGCTGTCATGATCTTGTGGTTTGGCATCGCCACCCCGCTGCCTCTCGTGCACGGTGTGGAGACCGCGACCGGCATCGTGCTCGAGCAGAGCACGGAGGAACTTCACGCGACGCCGATGTACCGCGCTGTGTTCGGTACCGAGACCGCTCAGAGCGAGGTGGAGTAACGAATGATTGAAACTGAGAACAAGGTGTATGCCCGTCGCTGCGAGAGCCATGTCGAGGCCCTGCGCCGCGCCGTTCCGGGCTGCATCGAGAAGGTCGAGTGGCAGTGCGAGGACCAGCTGACGATCACCGTCAAGCAGGACAAGCTGCCCGAGGCCGTCCACTACCTGTACTACGAGCGCTACGGCTGGATTCCCGTGATCATCGGCAACGATGAGCGCAGCCTGTGCGGCCGTTACGCCGTGTACTACGTCATCTCCATGGAGGGGGAGGACCCCGGCTGGGTGACCGTGCGCACCGAGGTCGATCCCGCCAAGATGACGTTCCCGTCCGTGACGCCGTTCGTCCCCGCCTGCGTGTGGGGCGAGCGCGAGCTGCGCGACATGTTCGGCCTGATCCCCGAGGGTCTGCCCGACCGTCGCCGCCTGGTACTGCCCGATGACTGGCCCAGCGGCCTGTACCCGCTGCGCAAGGACTCCATGGACTACCGCTTCCGTCCCGCTCCCGCGAGCGACATGGAAAACTACGAGTTCTTGGCCGACACCAAGGGCAAGGAGACCACGCTCGTCCCCATGGGCCCGCTGCACATTACCTCCGACGAGCCTGGCCACTTCCGCCTGTTCGTCGAGGGCGAGACGATCGTCGATGCCGACTACCGTCTGTTCTACGTGCACCGCGGCATGGAGAAGGTCGCCGAGACGCGCCTGAACTATGACGCCGTGACGTTCCTCGCCGACCGTATCTGCGGCATCTGCGGCTGCGCCCACTCGGTGGCCTATGCCGAGGCCGTCGAGCGCGCCCAGGGCATTCATGTCCCGCCGCGCGCTCAGTACATCCGCGCCATCATGCTTGAGGTCGAGCGCCTGCACTCGCATCTGCTCAACATTGGCCTGGCGTCGCACTACACGGGCTTCGACTCCGGCTTCCAGCAGTTCTTCCGCGTCCGCGAGAAGTCCATGGACCTGGCCGAGAAGCTCTCCGGTCACCGCAAGACCTACGGCCTCAACGTGATCGGCGGCGTGCGTCGCGACATTTTGGCCGAGCAGAAGCTCTCCACGCTCACGACCATTCACCAGCTGCGCTCCGAGGTTCAGGAACTCGTCGACGTCTTGCTCTCCACGCCCAACTTTATCGAGCGTACGAGCGGTATCGGCATTCTAGACCGCAAGATCGCACGCGACTTCTCGCCGGTCGGCCCGCTCATGCGTGGCTCGGGCTTTGCCCGCGACGTGCGCTTTGACCATCCCTTCGACGGCTACGCCGATCCGGACGTCCAAAAGATGCATGCTGCCACGGCAGACACCTGCGATGCCTTCGGCCGTACCGCCGTTCGCATCCAGGAGGTCTACGATTCGATCGACATGATCGAGACCATGCTCGAGAACTGCCCGTCGGGCCCCATCCTCACCACGGATTGGGAGTACACCCCGCACAAGTACGCCATCGGCGCCACCGAGGCGCCGCGCGGCGAGGACGTGCACTGGGCCATGCTCGGCAATAACCAGAAGTGCTACCGCTGGCGCGCCAAGGCCGCCACGTACAGCAACTGGCCGGTCCTGCGCTACATGTTCCGCGGCAACACCGTGGGCGACGCTGCGCTGATCGTCGGTTCGCTCGACCCGTGCTACTCCTGCACCGACCGCGTGACGGTGACCGATGTCGCCGCCAAGCGCGACCACGTGCTCGACAAGGAGCAGTTCGAAAACGTCTGGCGCGACAAGTCGCCGCTTGCGGGCGAGGGCACCATGGCCGCCCCGCTCGATGAGGAGGCGCTCTAATATGCTGAAGCTTTGGAAGGTCAACGCCAAGGCCGGCGACGCGACGGTCAAGTACCCGTTTGCGCCGTTCCCCACCAACAAGGACATGCGCGGCAAGCCCGAGCACAATGCCGAGCTCTGCATCGCCTGCGGTGCCTGCGGCGTGGCGTGCCCGGCCGATGCCATTCGCATGGACACCGACCTTGCGGCCGATACCATCACCTGGTCGATCGACTACGGTCGCTGCATTTTCTGCGGCCGTTGCGAGGAAGCCTGCCCCATGGAGGCTATCAAGCTCACCGAGGAGTTTGAGCTGGCCGTCATGAGCAAGGACGACCTCACCAGCAAGAGCGTCTATACGCTCGAGCACTGCTCGCGTTGCGGCAAGCCGTTTGCCCCGCACAAGGAGATCGACTACGCCAAGCGCTTGCTGCAAAAGGCCGGCGGCATGGAGGCCGAGCAGGCCGCCCGTACCGTCGGTATGTGCCAGGAGTGCAAGCGCGAGCTCGACGCCCTGCGCGCCGCCTCGGCCGTAAAGACCGGCAACGCTGCCGGCATGGCTGCCAACGAGACGCTTGCGTCCGGCGAGCCCCAGGGTCCCGGCATGGAGTATCTGGGCGGCCACGGCGTGAACCCGGAGTATATCGACCGCGAGCTCAACCCCGATGCGCCCGAGATTCCCGCTGGTCCGGCGCCGGTCGAGGGCATCATCATGGATTTTGATACGAAGGAGGAGTAACCATGGCCGAACCCACGCTTTTGCCCGAGCGGCTTCAGTACCGCCCGACCAAGATCGAGCTCGACGAGAGCATCGAGAAGGCCAAGGCGACCCTTCTTAAGAAGATCAAGCGCTCGGTGTACGTCTACCGTGTTGACTGCGGCGGCTGCAACGGCTGCGAGATCGAGATCTTCGGTTCCATCACGCCCGTCTTTGACGTCGAGCGCTTTGGCATCAAGGTCGTGCCCTCGCCCCGTCACGCCGATGTGCTGCTGTACACCGGTGCCGTGACGCGTGCCATGCGCATGCCGGCCCTGCGCGCCTTTGAGGCCGCACCCGATCCCAAGATCGTGGTGTCCTATGGCGCGTGTGGCTGCACCGGCGGCATCTTCTACGACAACTACTGCGTCTGGGGT
>DXMX01000015.1 GCA_019413955.1 Collinsella sp. | reverse complement strand
CCGTCGCATCGAACTGAGAAGGGGGAGGCCTCGCGGCCTCCCCCTTTTTGCGTTTTATAGAGAGCTGTAATACAAGAACTCGCCTTCTTTTAGCTTGTCTTACTGTTTGGCTGTATTTTGAGTCCTTCTTTTGTATTTGCGCGATAATAACTCCCATTGGCGTTAGGGAGGACTTGATGTTTACCGTTTTTGTCTTGGGCAATATTGCTTCGGGTAAGTCGACTGCCTGCCGCTATCTCGAATCTCATGGCGCCATGCTCATCGATCTGGACGAACTTGCCAAATCACTGTATGTGCCAGGCTCCGATATCGTCAATGCCCTCGCGGAAGAATTTGGCTGGGATATTTTGGACGAGGAGGGCGGCGTTCGCCGTAACATACTCGCTTCTCGAGCTTTTGTTTCTCCTGATGCGGTCGCGAGGCTCAATGGCATTGTGCACCCCGTTCTCATTGAGCAGCTGTCACTGAGGATTCTTGATCCGGTTTGCTGCACGGTTTCGTCCCCCCGTTATCCCTTTGCGGTGGTCGAGGTTTCTGCTCCGACTGGTTTTGAGGATGCATTTGGCTTGGCTGATGAAATTCTGGTCATCAGCGCCCCTTTGTCAGTTCGTCGCGAGCGTGCTATTCAGCGTGGCATGGAGCCATCTGATTTCGATGCCCGTTCTGCTTGCCAGCCCGATGAGTCTGCGCTGTGCAATCTCGCTACAACGGTGATTGATAATGCCGCAGGCGATAATTCGCTCTTTGAGCAGCTTGACTCATGGCTTGCATGCCATGGGTTTATAGACACTGCGAATCAGGAGGATGCCGATGCCTAAGACACGTTTCTTTGCGTGGTATCGCCTTATACCGCTGGCTGCCGTTTTTGCCTTCGGCCTTATTTCGCTCGTCTACTCGTATGCTCCTGCCGCCTTCTTTAAGCCTTTGTATCCAATTGACTACGAGGCGTATGTAAAGCAATCGAGTATTTCGCATAATCTGGATCCGTATCTGGTGTGCGCTGTCATTAAGTCGGAATCGAATTGGGATCCCGAGGCTGAGTCGAATCAGGGTGCTCAGGGATTGATGCAGCTGATGCCCGAGACTGCCCAGGATATGATCGCCAAGGGTCTTGTCGACGGTGGGGAGTATTCGGCCGACAACCTTAACGATCCGGCTACGAATATCGAGTTTGGCTGTGCGTACCTCTCGTATCTCTTAACGTATTTCAACGGGTCGACGGATAGCGCTATTGCCGCCTATAACGCCGGCATGGGCAATGTCGACGGATGGGCGCAGCAAAGTACGTCGCTGCACAATGCAATCACCTTTCCCGAGACGCAGGCGTATCTGATTCGTGTCAATAATGCCTGGGTTCGCTATAAGACCCTCTATCCCGATCGGTTCGTATAGGACTATGCCTGCCGCCTGCGTATACTGCAGATATATGAGTTAGGAGTATCCATGGCGGAATTTGAAGTAGGACGCGTTGGCGGTGAACTTAAGCGCTTTGGCGTTGAGGGCGCTGAGGTGCCGTTTGAAGTCGTTTCTCCCTATGAGCCTGCAGGTTCTCAGCCTAAGGCCATTGAGTCGCTTGTGCAGGGTGTGAGGGACGGAGATCGCTATCAGGTTTTGCTGGGCGTGACTGGTTCGGGCAAGACCTTCACGATGGCTAAGACTATTGAGGCCCTGGGGAAGCCGACGCTGGTCATGGCTCCCAATAAAACGCTCGCCGCTCAGCTTGCGAGCGAGCTCAAAGAGTTCTTTCCCAACAACGCTGTGGTCTACTTTGTCTCGTACTACGACTACTATCAGCCCGAGGCGTATGTGCCGCAAAGCGATACATATATCGAGAAAGACTCCTCGATTAACGAAGAGGTCGAGATGCTGCGCCATCAGGCGACCGCATCGCTGCTATCTCGACGCGATGTGATCGTTGTCGCATCAGTCTCGTGTATCTATGGCATTGGCTCTCCTGAGGACTATGCGGGTCTGGCTCCAAACGTCGACAAGAAGGTGCCGCTCGAGCGCGATGACTTTATCCATGCGCTTATCGACATTCAATATGATCGCAATGACTATGACCTGGCGCGCGGCACGTTCCGCGTGCGCGGTGATGTCGTCGACGTGTATCCGCCTTATGCCGAGCATCCGTTGCGGTTTGAGTTCTTTGGTGACGAGGTTGAACTGATAGCCGAGATCGATGAGGTCACCGGTGAGATGCTGCGTGAGTACGAAGCAATTCCCGTGTGGCCGGCCTCGCATTACGTGACCGAGAAGCCAAAGGTCAAGGCCGCTCTGAAATCAATCAGTGAAGAGTGCGAGAAGCGTGTGGCCGAGCTCAAGGCGACTGATAAGTTGCTCGAGGCACAGCGTCTGCAGCAGCGCACCGACTATGATCTCGAGATGCTCGAGACCATGGGTTTTTGTAACGGTATCGAGAACTACTCGCGTCATCTGGACGGTCGAAAACCGGGCGAGCCGCCGTTTACCCTGATCGATTACTTCCCTAAGGACATGCTCTGCATCATCGATGAGAGCCATGTGACGGTGCCGCAGATTCGCGGCATGCACGAAGGTGACCGCTCGCGTAAGGTGACGCTGGTGGAACACGGTTTTCGCCTTCCTTCGGCACTCGATAACCGCCCGCTTCGTTTCGATGAGTTTGAGGCAAGGATACCCCAGTTTATCTATGTTTCGGCCACACCGGGCGACTACGAGCTGCGGGTGAGCCAAAACGACGTGGAGCAGATTATTCGTCCGACCGGTCTGCTCGACCCCAAGATCGATGTGCGTCCGGTTCGTGGGCAGATTGACGATCTTGAGGACGAGATTCGCGAGCGCGTTGCCCGCAAGGAGCGCGTACTGGTGACCACGCTCACCAAGCGCATGGCCGAGGATCTGACCGACCATCTGCTTGATGCCGGCATTAAGGTCAATTACATGCACTCCGATACAGCGACGATGGACCGTGTCGAGATCCTGCGAACGCTGCGCGAGGGAAAGATCGATGTTCTCGTTGGCATCAACCTGCTTCGCGAGGGCTTGGATCTCCCCGAGGTCTCACTGGTGGCAATTCTCGATGCCGATAAGGAAGGCTTCTTGCGCAACCGCCGTTCGCTGATTCAGACGATTGGCCGCGCGGCCCGTAACGCCGATGGCGAAGTCATCATGTATGCAGACGTTGTGACCGATTCGATGAAAGAGGCCATCGAGGAGACGCAGCGCCGTCGCGAGATTCAGATGGCATATAACGAAGAGCATGGCATTGTGCCCAAGACGGTGCGCAAGGCCATCAACGACATCTCAAGTTTTATTGCCGAGGCCGAAAAAACCGTGGGTTCCAAGGGACGCTCGAAGGGCGACTCTCTTGGCCATGGCGCATTCTATACGCCCGATGAGTTGGGCGAGGGTGGCGTGCCGGAAACGGTGGCGCCCGAGCAGACACTTGCGGAGCAGTTGGAAGAACTGCCGCATGACGAGCTCGTGCGGATCGTCGAAACCATGGAAGAGGATATGCGTAACGCTTCTGCCGCCATGGACTTTGAGGAGGCGGCGCGCCTGCGCGATGCCGTCGTTCAGATTCGGGCGATGCTCGAGGGTGCGTCTGAGGACGAGACGATCGAGCGCTTACGTTCGCAGGCCCGCAAGGGTTCCACGTTCGCATCGGGCAGAAAACGCCAGGGTGCACGGTTTAAGAAATAGTGAACAGGCCCCGAGTTCCCTGTGGAGCTTGGGGCCTGTGTCTTTTGCGCGCTGGAATTCGTGCGTTAGAGGTCTGCGATCAGGGCTTCGGCACAACGGATGCCGTCGGTGGCCGCGCTCATGATGCCGCCGGCATATCCAGCTCCCTCACCACAAGGGTAGAGGCCCGGGGTCGACACGGCATGGCACGTTCGGTCTCGGGTGACAGTGACCGGTGAGCTCGAACGAGTCTCCACGCCGGTAAGAACGGCATCGGGGCAGTCGTAGCCGCGTAGCTTTTTTCCGAGTAGGGGAAGTCCCAGGCGGAGCGACTCGATGATATGCTGCGGCAGGGCTTCGTCAATTGCCGTCCAGGTCACACCGAGCGGATAGGTGGGCTTTACCTTTCCGGGCGCCTTACTGGCGCGTCCTGCGAGGAAATCTCCGACGAGCTGTGCTGGTGCGTTCCAGTTGGAACCGCCCAGGCGATAGGCGGCCGCCTCGCAGGCACGCTGGAGCTCGATGCCGGCGAGCGGGTCATTGTTGGGAAGATCCTCAGGCGTGACGTTAACGAGCAGGGCGGCATTTGCGTTGCGTCCGTCGCGGGCATTGAGACTGGCCCCGTTGACGCACAGATGGCCCTGCTCGGAAGAGGCGGCGACAACCTGCCCGCCGGGGCACATGCAAAACGAGAACACGCTGCGGCCGTTGGGAAGATGGGCAACAAGTTTGTAGGGGGCCGCCCCGAGCGCTGGATGTCCCGCCGAGGCTCCATATTGGGCTCGGTCGATGTCGCGTTGCGGATGCTCGATGCGAACGCCCATGGCAAAGGTCTTTTGTGCGAGGGCCACGTTGTGGTCCTTAAGGAGCTCAAAAATATCGCGAGCAGAATGCCCGCAGGCGAGGATGAGGTGCTTTGTCTCGATTGACTCGTAAGCGGCGTCTTGGGACGATTGGACATCAATGCCGGTGATGGCGCCAGACGCGTCGATGCGAATGTCGACGAGCTTCGTTCGATAACGGACGACACCTCCGAGCTGCTCGATGCGCTGGGATATAGCGGTGACAACCTTGGGAAGGATGTCGGAGCCAATGTGCGGCTTGGCATCCCACAGAATATCGCGGGGCGCACCCGCCTCGACGAAGGTTTCGAGGATAAGACGATGGGCGGGATTTTTTGTTCCCGTATTGAGCTTGCCGTCCGAGAAGGTCCCCGCGCCGCCCAGACCAAACTGGATATTGCTCTCGGGGTCGAGGATGCGCTCCTTTAGAAAGAGGTCGATCGCCCGCGAGCGGCGAAATGCCGGGTCGCCGCGCTCGATGAGCAAGGGCTTAAGACCTGCTTCGGCGAGCGTAAGCGCAGCGAAAAGGCCGGCGCATCCGGCGCCGACAACGACAGGGCGTTCTTGAGGTGCGTCGGAGGCGGGGGAGGGGAATGAAGGCTCATCGTCTTCTATCGCGCGTACGCGCGAGCGGTCACGCTCGGCAACGCTGTCGACCGCTTCTCGCTCGAGGTGGGGACTAGTCAGCTCAACACGAAAGCTCAGGATAAAATGGACGTCTCGTTTTTTGCGAGCGTCGATTGACTTGCGGTGGAGCTCGATGGACTTGATCTCGGAGTCCTTGCAACGTAGGACGCGCTTGGCGACTCGCTTGCCAACAATGAGACAGGCATTTTCATCGTCGGCTTCATCGAGCGACGCGTTGACTTGGGTGATTTCGATCATCGAGGTCTCCTTAGAGGCAAGAAAGAGGCCGTCCGGTATCCCAGACGGCCCGAATGCGTTTTTGATTATAGACTGCGCGGCTACAGGCTGCTTGCAGCGCGAATGCCCGAGATCCAGGCCCACGCAAGGTTAAAGCCTCCGCAATCGGCGTCGATGTCGAGCGCTTCACCGCAGACGTAAAGCGGGGCGTCGACAACGCTGCGCGCGCGTAGGCTGGGTGTTGAGATGCTCTCGACAGATATGCCACCACGCGTGACCTGCGCTGAGCGCTCCTCGGCTGTTCCCTCGACGAGCAACTTAAAGTGTTTGAGGATCGAGACCAGGTGGATGACATCGTTGGAGCCTGGATGGCACTGCTCGAACGCTGTGCAGACGACGCGGGAGAGTTGCGGGGCGAGCATGCCGTCGAGCCAACGGGGATCGCGGGGCGAAAAGCCGCCGAGCAGCTCAACGCGCCGGTTGAGCATATCGAGCAACTCGTCTTTGGAGAGGTCGGGGAAAACGTCGAGCAGGATCGTATCGCCGTGCTGGATACGACGAGAGAGGTTGAAGACAGCGACGCCCGAGATACCGAAGGTTCGAAACAGCACTTCACCGTCTTCGTGCCAGAGCTCATTATGATTGTGGGCGAGCGTCAAGCGGGCATGGACGCGCAGACCATCCAACGTCTTGAGTGCCGCCCGATCGCCAACGACCGTTGCCGATACGGGGCAGAGGATGGGGCGCAGCGAAGTGAGGGGGAGGCTAAACGTATCGGCGATACCGGTGGGGTTGCCGCCCGTAGCGATAATTACGGCATGTGCCTGCAGGGTCTCGTTCTTGCGAGGGGCATCGGCGAGCGCTTTCCGAAGCGAGCGGAGCTCCGATTTTCGGTCATCGTGCTTTTTTGCCTTGAGCGCTCGCGCTGGACGGTCTATTTGGAGTGCCCAGCCTTCGGAAGCTTTGTGCGCCGAGGCAACGTTGGCTCCGCAGATTAAGGTGATACCTAGGCGGTCGCAAACGTTGAGAAGCGCGTCGCGCACCGATTCGGCGCGAAGGGAGCGCGGGTACAGCCGGCCTTCCTCGGAGGTTGTCATGATACCCAGCGAGGAGAAGAAACCCATAAGCTCTTGTTCGGGCTGGAGGCCCATGACGGATTCGACGAATGCGGGGTGGTTATACCGCTGAGGATCAATTGATTCGTTGGAGAGGTTGCAGCGGCCGTTACCGGTCGCAAGGAGCTTGAGGCCGCAGGCGACATCGCGCTCAACGATGCAGACGCTTTTGCCAGCGCGTGCGGCCGTAATGGCGGCGGCGAGGCCTGAAGCCCCGCCGCCGATTACCAAGACGTCATAGAGGGCGCTCGTGTTCACTTAGGCCTCGTCGGTCTCGTGCGGGGTAATAGCCTCGACGGCAGAGACTGCCTTGGGCAACATGCCATCGGGCAGCGCGGTCTCGACCTCGCCCTTATCGCAGGCCTCGGCGAGTGCCGGATTAATGGGAAGCTGGCCCAAGATGTCGAGGTTATAGCGCTCTGCGACCTCGGGGAGCTTGCTCTTGCCAAAGACCTCGATCTTCTTGCCGCAGTCAGGGCACTCAATATAGCTCATGTTCTCGACAATGCCCAGAATGGGGACGTTCATCTTCTCGGCCATGTTGACCGCCTTGGCGACGATCATCGAGACCAGATCCTGCGGGCTCGTGACGATGACGATGCCGTCGACCGGCAGCGACTGGAAGACGGTGAGCGCGACGTCGCCTGTTCCCGGAGGCATGTCGACCAGTAGGTAGTCGATGGGGCCCCACGAGGTCTCGCTCCAGAACTGCCTAATGGCGCCTGCGATGACCGGACCGCGCCAAAGGACGGGGTCGGTCTCGTTTTGGAGCAGCAGGTTGGAGCTCATGACCTTGACGCCGTGCTCGGAGATTTCGGGCAGCATAAGGTTGCCAAGGGCATGGACGTGGCGTCCACTCATACCGAACATCTTGGGGATAGAGGGACCGGTGATGTCGGCATCGAGGACGCCGACCTTGTGGCCGTGACGGGCAAGCTCGGTGGCGATGGCACCGGTGACAAATGACTTGCCGACACCGCCCTTGCCGGAAAGCACGGCGATGACGCGCTTGACCTCGGACAGCGTGTTCTCCTCAAATTGCGACGGCGACGTTTGTCCGCCGGCGGCCTGTGCGTGTTCGCAACCCATGTATGACTCCTTTGTATATGCTGGGGCCGGGGCCCCGCGATGTGGCACGAGCGTCATTGTACCCTCGTTTGCGAGCGGGAGTCATTTGCGATGCGTTTGGGCCGAGCGTGCTTGCAATACGATGGGCCCAAGCGAATGGGCGGGCTTACTGAACTTTGCTGGCGAACTCGAGGTATTGCATGCGCTGCAGCTTGTCGATCGTCGAGGCGTAGGGGCTGTCTTCCGATTCCAAGTCGTAGCGCAGCCCGTCGGCACCGAGATAGCCGGCGACATTGATGGTGGGCACATCTGACCTTGTCGCAAGCAGGGCCTTTTGGTAATTGGTGAGCGGGGCGCCGATCTTATTAAGGGTAATGGCTGCAATCTCGTTTGCCCCGACGGTGTCGTAGACGTTGAGCTCGGTATTGCCGGCGATCTCATAGTTAGCCCAGACGAGATATGTCGACTGATAGATACGGAAAGCGTGGCTTGCCGTATCTTCCTGAGGGTACAGCTCGTCGTTGAGAGTCGTTGCGGCGCTCGGCTGATGGTCGCCAAAAAAGACAAGAACAACCGGTCTGCCGATGTTGCGGAGCTCGTTGATAAAGTACTCGAGGTCCCGGTCGGATGCGTTGATGCAGGTGAGATAGGTGTTGAGCGCGCTGTTGGCGCCTTCGCTGGCTCCCTCGACCCAATAGTTTGTCAGCTCTTCGGCGGGAACGGTGCCATGGTCGTAGCCGCCGTGATTTTGCATCGTGACGTCAAAGATGAACTGCGGCGCTTCGTCGGTTCTAAGCAGGTCGAGTATCTTGTCGTAGGTGGCGTAGTCGCATACGCCGGCATGGTAATAGGGCGCACCTTCGAAATCGCCGATTGAAAGAAAGTCTCCAAAGCCCAGCTGCTGATAGATTTTATCTCGATGGTAGTTGACGGGGTTTTGCGGGTGCATAGCGGTAGTGGTATACCCAAGCTCTTTAAGGTCCTTTGCCAGGCTGTTTACGCCATTCATCTGATACAGCTGATAGGGGATCTTGCCTAATCCGACAAAGGCCGTTGTCGCTCCGGTCAAAAATTCGAATTCGGAGTTCGCCGTTCCGCCACCGGCGACCGAAGCGAGCATGGTGCCGCGAACAAGTGTGTCGGGAAGCGAGTTGTAGAATGCGGGGCCGGTGTACCCGGCCGCCTGGAGCTGCTCAAAGCACGAAAGGTCGCTAAAACTCTCATTCATGACGGCAACAATCGTCGGCTTGATTTCATTGAACTGGGCAACGGCCGCCGCGCGCTGTTCGCTCGAGCCATATGTGCTGTCGTAGGCGGCGGCGAGCTCCTGCTCGATGCTCTGCGCCTCATCGGGCGTATAGTCTTCGGGCTTCTCAATGGGCAACTCGTTGACCATTTCGGTGAACGAAGTGATAAAACCCTGAGACGCATACGTGGTGATGGGCTGCCAACGGTCAAATCCAAAATCCAGCGCCTGCTCCAAGTCGATGTTGGAAAAGCCTGAGAGCCCCACAACGGTCACTAGCAGAAAAGCACAGAGGTTAGCGGCGATAGCGGGGAAGACATGGGTGGGCGTACGGAGCTTTCGCGGTCGGATGAGCGAAAGAAGCCCCAGGGAAATCTCCAGCAGGGCGAGAGAGGTTACGATTCCGGCGGTAAAGGTAAACTCGTATCCCTCGCTCACTTCCATTGCGGTGCCAAGGGCCAAGATATCGCTTGGCAGGATGGCTTCGCCTTTAAACGTTATGACGAAGTGCTCGGCAATGCCAAGGATGCAGCAGACGACGGGCACGAGAGCCATGACGCCTCCATGACGCTGTCCCAGCAAATAAAGGGAGAGCAGAACCGTCGCGAGCAGCCCGACGGAAAACCCGAATGAGTTGGCGGGAATGCGATAGAACGTTTCGTTGCAGGCAATTTCGAGTGAAACGAACGAGAGCGCTGAAACAGCGGCGATGACAAGGATGTCACGGCAAATACAGGCAACCGTTCCCGTCGCAAGGTCGGTTTGGTCGATAAGTCCCGAAACCAAGGGCTCGACAAGAAGCATGACGGCGACAGCACCGAGCGCCGAATAAGAAAGGATCCATAGGGAGCTGTCCTCATTTACGAGCAATTGATTCGTAATCCATGCAGCTACCACGCCGAGCGGGACGAGGAGCGTCGCGCACCAAAAGACGCGGGCAATGGGTGGCTTTTCGTTGCGTTTGATTGAAAAATACACGCGCACGACGACGGCGGCCACGATAAGGACGGCGATGAATATGGGCAGATTGGCCATGTCGCTCGAAGTGATTTCAAGGGGGATATCTTCGGTCATGGACGTTCCTCTGGTACAACAAATTAAGTTCAGTATTAGATTACTGTAACCTTTCCATGGCATTTCGAGAAACAAAGCGCCCGATACGCAAAGCTAAAGGTCTGCGAATCTTGTATTACGAACATCTGTGCGCGTCGAGTGCGCTAAACTCATCGGCAGTATGATTCGATGCAATAGGAGGCAAGGAGCTTCCATGTCTGATTCTTCTATCGTTATTCGCGGCGCCCGTGAGCACAACCTCCGTGATATCGATGTTTCCATTCCGCGTGACCAACTCGTGGTCATTACCGGTCTTTCTGGCTCGGGCAAGAGTTCGCTGGCATTTGACACTATCTATGCCGAGGGCCAGCGTCGATACGTCGAGAGTCTTTCGAGCTATGCGCGCCAGTTCTTGGGACAGATGGACAAACCCGACTTGGATTCAATCGACGGCCTTTCGCCGGCGGTGTCGATCGACCAAAAGACGACGTCTAAAAACCCTCGCTCGACGGTTGGCACCGTAACCGAGATTTATGACTATCTGCGCCTGCTGTTCGCCCGTGTGGGCACCCCGCACTGTCCCGAATGCGGCCGTGTCATTGAGCGCCAGACGACCGACCAGGTTGCCGACAAGGTCTTGACGGCGGGGGAGGGCCGCCGCGCGTTTGTGCTGGCACCGGTGGTGCGCGGGCGAAAAGGCGAGTACACCAAACTGTTTGAGGATCTTCGCGCCGAGGGCTTTAGCCGCGTGCGTGTCGACGGTGAAGTGCGCTCGCTCGACGATCAGATCGATCTGGACAAGAAGTTCAAGCACGATATCGAGGTCGTGGTCGACCGCATCGTGATCCGTGAGAACTCTCTGGGCCGTATCGCCGAGTCTGTTGAGCAGGCGACCGCGCTGGCGCACGGCAATGTGAACGTATACTTGCTGCCCGACCGCGACGCTCCCGAGGGGACCGAAGGCGAGTTGCTGGAGTATTCGCTGGCGTTAGCGTGCCCGGAGCATGGGCACTCCATCGATGACCTGCAGCCGCGTGATTTCTCGTTCAACGCGCCCTATGGCGCGTGCCCAGAGTGCGATGGCCTGGGCTTTAAGAAGACGGTCGATGCCGAGGCCCTAATCGAAGACCCCTCGAAGTCGATCGCCGACGGGGTCTTTGGCAGCCTGTTTGGCAACTCTAACTACTATCCGCAGATTTTCGCTGCGGTCTGCAAACACTTTAAGGTGAGCGTCGATACGCCGTGGGAGGATCTGCCTCCGCGGGTGCGTCGCGCGTTTTTAGACGGCATGGGCGACCAGAAGATTTCGGTCGACTATCAAAAGCTCGATGGGCGCCGCAGCCAGTGGGACACCAAGTTCTCGGGCGTGCGCAATATCCTGTACGAGCGCTATACCGAGACGACGAATGAGAACACCAAGGCGCGCTTGGAGAAGTACATCCGCGAGGAGCCGTGCTCGAGCTGCCACGGCGCTCGTTTGCGCCCCGAGATGCTCGCTGTTACCGTAGGCGGTAAGTCCATTTACGAGGTCTGTTGCCTATCGTGCCGCGAGTCGCTCGAGTTTTTTGAGGGCTTGGAGCTTACCGAGCGCCAACAATTTATCGGCGGGCGCATCGTTAAGGAAATCCTGGAGCGCCTGCGCTTTCTGGTCGATGTCGGACTCGACTATCTGACCCTCGACCGTGCCTCGGCGACGCTTTCCGGAGGCGAGGCCCAGCGCATTCGCCTGGCAACGCAGATCGGCGCCGGCCTCATGGGTGTGCTGTACATTTTGGACGAGCCGTCGATCGGCCTCCATCAGCGCGATAACGAGCGCCTGATCAAGACGCTTGAGCGCCTACGCGATATCGGCAATACCGTCATCGTCGTCGAGCATGATGAGGATACGATTCGTGCTGCCGACTATGTGATCGACATGGGCCCCGGTGCGGGCGTGAACGGCGGACACGTGGTCGCCGCGGGAACGCCTGCCGATATCATGGCGTGCCCCGATTCGATGACGGGTGCCTACCTGACCGGCAAGCGAATGATTCGGGTTCCCGATGAACGCCGCAAGCCCGGTCGCGGCTGCCTTAAGATCACGGGCGCCCGCGCCAACAACCTCAAAAACGTTACCGCCAAGATCGAGTTTGGTACGCTTACGGTCGTTACCGGCGTGTCGGGATCGGGTAAGAGCTCCCTGGTTACCGACACCATCTCACCTGCCCTTACGAATGCCATTCACCGTTCGACGCGCCCTGTGGGTCCGTATAAGAAAATCGAGGGCATCGAGTGTATCGATAAGGTTATCGATATCGACCAGTCGCCGATTGGCCGCACGCCGCGTTCCAACCCTGCTACGTACATTGGCCTGTGGGATGATCTTCGCGCGCTGTTTGCGAGTACGCCGGAGTCGAAGGCGCGCGGCTACTCGCCGGGACGTTTCTCCTTTAACGTGAGCGGCGGTCGCTGCGAAGCATGCAAGGGCGACGGACAAATTAAGATCGAGATGCACTTTCTCCCCGATATCTATGTCCCCTGTGAGGTCTGCGGCGGTAAACGCTACAACCGCGAGACACTCGAGGTCACCTACCGTGGCAAGACCATCTCGGACGTGCTCGACATGAGCGTCACCGAGGCGCTGGCCTTCTTTGGGAATATCCCGCAGATTAAGCGCAAGCTCCAGACGCTGTACGATGTAGGCTTGGGCTACGTGAGCCTGGGCCAGCCCGCCACGACGCTCTCGGGCGGCGAGGCGCAGCGTGTGAAGCTCGCCAAGGAGCTTCATCGACGCCAGACGGGCAAGACGTTCTATATTTTGGACGAGCCGACGACCGGCCTTCATTTTGAGGACGTCCGCCAGCTGCTCGATGTGCTGCAGCGCTTGGTCGATGCGGGCAACACGGTGCTGGTGATTGAACACAACCTTGATGTCATCAAGGTTGCCGACCGCCTGATCGATATGGGCCCCGAGGGCGGTAACGGCGGCGGAACCGTCGTGGTTTCGGGCACACCGGAGCAGGTTGCGGACTGTCCGCAAAGTTATACGGGCAAGTTTTTGGCGCCGTTGCTCAGGCGTGACCGGGAGCGTCAGGCTCAACTTGATGCTCAATAAATAGGCGATTCAGTTTATGGGCGCCATCGACTCCTTGTGATTCGATGGCGCTTGCTGTGTCGAAGTGACGTATGCAGCCGAATTGGACATATACTTAATCCTTGCGTCCGAATGCGAGGGAAAGGATATGCCATGGCAAAGGCTGTAAAGACGCCAAAAACCAATGCGATGCGCGAGCTGGAAAGCGCCGGCATTTCCTATGTTCTACATACGTACGAAGACGATGGTGATGAGTCGGCGGGCCTGGGGGTCGCGATTTCGGAGCAGCTTGGCGAGGAGCCCGGACAAGGATTTAAGACCTTGGTCTGCGTGACGCCGTCCAACGACCATGTCGTGTGCTGCATCCCTGTTGCCGACGAGCTCGATCTAAAGTCCGCCGCGCGTGCCGCGGGGGAGAAGTCCTTGGCCATGATGCATGTGAAGGATTTGCTTGCGGCGACTGGCTACGTTCGCGGCGGCTGCAGTCCGGTCGGTATGAAAAAACGCTACCGGACGCTCATTGATGAGACATGTGTCCTTTGGGATACCATTTTTATTTCGGGAGGCAAGCGTGGTTATCAGCTTGAGCTTGCACCCGATGATTTAATTGCATTTTGCGGGGCGACGGTCGCCCCGATTACGAGAGAGGACTGAGCGATGCCGCAGGAAGAATTGAAGTGCGGAGCTCATTTTGCAAAAGAATCTGCGCCTCAGACACCCTCATCCGAAGCTTCTTCGTCGCGAGATGGCACTGATGATATGGGCTCGTCGGACTACTCCACGGTTGGTCGTTCCGCCGGGCTTATGACCATCCTGACCATCGTGTCTCGCGTCACCGGCTTTATCCGCACATGGGCAATGGCGGCCGCTATCGGCATGTCGCTGCTCTCGTCCTCCTATCAGGTCGCCAACAACCTGCCCAATATGCTCTACGAACTCGTGATGGGCGGCATGCTCGTGACGGCGTTTTTGCCCGTGTACATGGGCGTGAGGCGTGAGCAGGGTCGCGAGGCCTCGAACGAGTACGTGGGCAACCTGCTCGGTATTCTGCTATTGGTGCTGGGTGGCATTTCGTTGCTGGGGACCGTGTTCGCTCCGGGCTTTATTTGGACGCAATCGTTCCTTTCGGGTGACGGCGGCAGCATGGATACCGCTGCGTTCATGTTCCGTTTCTTTGCCATCCAGATTCTGTTTTATGGTTTGGGCTCGGTGTTTTCGGGCGTTCTCAACGCACACCGCGACTACTTCTGGTCGACGTTTGCCCCGGTCCTCAACAATGTGATCGTCATTGCGAGCTTTATGGGCTTTGCGCCCGTGTCCGCACAGTTTGGCGAACGTGCCGGCATCATCTTGATTGCGGCCGGTACGACCCTCGGTGTCTTTGTTCAGATGGCTTGTCAGATCCCCGCGCTTGGCAAGCACGGCGTGCATCCCCATATCCATATCGACTTTAAGGACCCCGCACTGCGCCAGACGATTGCGCTCGGTATCCCGACGCTGCTCGCTACGGTGTGCATGTTTGTCTCGACTTCTATCACGAACGCTGCCGCGCTGGTGGTCCAGCCCGAGACCGGTCCTTCCGTCATCGCCTATGCGCGCCTGTGGTACACGCTGCCCTACGCGCTGATTGCCGCCTCGCTTTCGACGGCGCTCTATACCGAGCTCTCTCACGACGCACAGGAGAAGGATTACGACAGCGTTCGCACGGGCATTTCGCGTGGCGTCGCCCAGATGCTGTTCTTCCTGGTTCCGTTCGCGCTGTACCTGATTGTCTTCGCGCGTCCGCTCAACATGATCTACTGCGCTGGCAAGTTCGATGAGTCCGGCGTGGCGCTGGTGTCCGAGTTCCTTGTCTACTTGGCGTTCTCGCTGCCGCTCTACGGCGTGGTCGTGCTGATGCAGAAGAGCTTCTCTGCCTTGCTCGACATGAAGCCCTATAGCCGCTATTGCCTGTATTCCGCCATCGGCCAGGCCGGCTCGGTTCTGCTGTTTGGCGTTGTGCTGGGCTTCGGTATGCCGGCAATCGCGCTTTCGTATGTCGTCGACTACGTGATCTTGGTCGGTTGCTCGCTGTGGTGGCTGCGTCGTCGTCTGCGTGGTCTTCAGGTTAAATCTATCCTGCATGGCGGTTTCTTTGGCCTTTTGCTCGGTGGCCTGGGTGCTGCCGCAGGCGCCGGCGTCATGTGGGCGCTTGAGCACTTTGTCGGGGCACTTGGCGGCTCGATTCTGATTACTCTTGGCTACGTTTGCGTTGCGGGTGTCGTCTCGCTTGCTGTTACCTTTGGCCTTGCCGTCGTCCTTAAGATGCCCGAGGTCTCGGCGCTGATTCGTCGCAAGTAGGTGCGCGTGGCCGGTCACGACAACATTCCAACGCTTGCCGAGCAGGTTTCGCGCGTTCCCACGCAGCCCGGCTGCTACCTTTGGAAAGACGCCAAGGGCGATGTCATCTACGTGGGCAAGGCGAAAAACCTGCGCGCCCGTATGCGTCAGTACGTGACGCTGCAGGACGAGCGCCAGAAGATCCCGCTGATGATGCAGCTGGTGGCGAGCTTTGACTATATCGTGGTGGAGACCGAGCACGAGGCGTTGGTGCTCGAGCGCAATTTGATTGGTCAGTACCATCCGTACTTTAACGTCGACCTCAAGGATGACAAGAGCTACCCCTTTATCGCCATTACAAAGGGCGACCTGTATCCCGCTATCAAATACACGCGTGAGCGTCATAAGCCGGGAACGCGCTATTTTGGACCTTATACCGATAGCCGCGCGGCACGTGAGACGATAGATACGCTGCGCAAGGTTATCCCCATCTGCTCCGCATCCTGTGCGGAGTGGCGTCGTTGTCGCCGTATCGTCGAGTCCCACAAGGGCGAGGAAGACATCGTCAATATGATTTGCGCGCAAAACGGGCGCCCCTGCTTTGACTACCATGTCGGGCGCGGCCCGGGTGCGTGTGTCGGCGTGATTTCCCCGGCAGACTATGCCAAGAACGTCAAGCGTGTCGAGCGCTTTTTGTCGGGCCATCGCAAGGATGTCGTCGATGAGCTGACCTCCGAGATGACGGATGCCGCTGAGGCGCTCGACTTTGAGCGCGCGGCACGCGTCAAACGTCGTTTGGAGGTCATCAGGGGTCTGGACGATCGTCAGCAAGTCGTTTTTCCCTCCAGTGTCGATATAGATGTCATCGGTTTCTATCGCGAGGAGACCATCTCCGCCGCTTGCGTCTTCGTCGTTCGCGAGGGCCGAACAGTTCGCACCTGCGAGTTCATTCTCGACAAGGGTCTTGATGTTGACGAGGAAGAGCTCCAGTCGGGCTTTCTTAAGCGCTATTACGACGAGACGGCTGATATTCCAGCTGAGGTCAACCTTTCCGTCGAGCTTGAGGATGCGGAAGCGCTGGGGGAGTGGCTTGCGGGCAAGCGTGAGCGTTCCTGCCATCTCCATAGGCCGCAGCGTGGCGAAAAGCACCGTCTGCTCGATATGGCATCCAAAAATGCGCGCCATGCCCTCATGCGCTACATGATGCGAACGGGGTACGCTGACGACCGCACCAATCAAGCGCTCCTGGAGCTCGAAAGTGCGTTGGCGCTGCCATCGCCGCCGTTGCGTATCGAGTGCTTCGATATCTCGACGCTGCATGGCACCTTTACGGTCGCCTCGATGGTGGTGTTTACCAACGGGCGCGCCGACAAGAGCCAGTATCGTCGTTTTAAAATCCAGACCGAATTGGATGAGGCAAACGACTTCGTGTCGATGTCCGAGGTTTTGGGACGACGCTATGCTCCCGAGCGCATGGCCGACGAGCGCTTTGGCTCGTGCCCCGATCTGCTCGTTGTCGATGGCGGTAAGCCGCAATTGACCGCTGCGATCAAGCAACTTGAGGCTCTTGGGCTCGATATACCAGTTTGTGGCTTGGCGAAGGCCGATGAGGAAGTTTTTGTGCCTTGGGACGAGACCCCCGTCGTGCTGCCGACCGGGTCTGCCTCGCTCTATCTAATTAAACAGGTGCGCGATGAGTCCCACCGATTTGCTATCACGTTCCATCGTGAATTGCGCGACAAGGCCATGACAGTTTCGGTACTCGATGACGTTCCTGGCGTGGGGCCCACCAGAAAACGTGCCCTTATGCGCCATTTTGGCTCGATGAAGCGTTTGCGCGCGGCGAGCGAGCAGGAGATTGCAGAAGTTCGAGGCGTTCCGGCCGATGTCGCCAAAGCGGTCCACGAGGCACTTGTTGCGTGGAATGCCGAGCGCTCCGAGATGGCGGCAAAGCAATCCGAAAACTAAACACGCCTCTAAACAACTGATATACACGATTGCGTGATTTTCAATCATGTATTTCACGGCGATTACCAGCCGATTTTGGGTTTTATTAACGCTAAAACGTTTGACTAGCCATGGTGAACAACCCTGCTATCCTGCGGGTTGACGAAGACTGATATCTCACCTCGTCGATACATACTGTCTGGCGAATCGTTTGTCAATGAATTCGGTGAACGGTAGTAAATACCGTTCAAGCGTATGTATGTATCGGTCGCCGAGCGCGGCACCTCAGTTGGGTTCGTCGGTAGGTAAGGTATATATCGTCCGCAAGTTGCGCGGGGGCACGTCTAGGCGCTCCCGGGTAAGATTCTCTATTGATAGGAGAAGACATGGCCATCATCAACAAGGGTATGTCCAGGCGTTCGTTCCTCGGCCTCACCGGCAGCGTCGCTGCTGTCGCAGGGCTTGGTCTCACCGGCTGCGGTGGCAGCTCTAGCGACGAGGGTTCCGCTTCCGGTTCCACCGATTCCGCCAACCGTGGCGGCGGCGTGATCACCGCTGGTTCCGCTTACGCTCCGTCCAGCTTCGATCCCGCCAGCACCGGCTCCGCTGTGGGCCTGGGTGCTAACTGGCACGTCGTCGAGGGCCTCTACGGCATCGATTACCACGACTACAGCACCTTCAACGAGCTCGCCACCGACGATCCCAAGTCTGTGGACGACACCACTTTCGAGGTCACCATCCGCAAGGGCGCCAAGTTTTCCGATGGCACCGAGGTCACCGCTGACGATGTCGTTGCCTCCTACACCGCTTGCGCCGCTTCCGCTACCTATGCTCCGTTCTTCCAGCCCTTCGAGTCCATCGAGGCCAAGGACGCCAGCACCGTGACGGTCAAGACCAAGGTCCCCAACTTCTCCCTGCTCAAGGATCGTCTGGCCATCGTCCGCGTTACCCCGGCCACCCAGACCGAGGAGGATCGCGCCAAGCAGCCGATCGGCTCCGGCCCCTGGATGTACGACTCTATCTCCGATACCGAGATCACCCTGGTTCCCAACCCCGAGTACAACGGTGAGTATGCTGCCGAGGATAAGAAGATCCAGTACAGCATCCTGACCGACCCCACCGCTCGCGTTACCGCTCAGCAGGAGGGCTCCACGCTCGTTATGGAGCTCGTTACCGCTGACGCCGTCGACCAGCTCGAGAGCGCCGGCTGCAAGATCGATAACGTTCAGGGTTTCGGCACCCGCTTCATCATGTTCAACGTCGCCAAGGAGCCTTGGAACAACGTCAAGGTCCGCCAGGCTGTCATGTATGCGCTCGACACCGAGAAGATGGTCAGCAACACCTTCGCCGGCCTTGCCACCGCTGCCAGCTGCTACCTGCCCAAGAGCTTCACCAACTATCATGAGGCTTCCACGGTGTACAAGACCGACGCCAAGAAGGCTAAGAAGCTCATCGAGGAGTCTGGCATCACCCCGGGTGCCATCACCCTGCGCACCACCGACAACGAGCAGATTAAGGGTATGGCCGCCCAGGTCAAGAACGACCTCGACGCTCTCGGTTTCGATGTCACCATCCAGACCGATACCTCGCCGGCCACCTACGCTGCCATCGACGGCGGCGAGGCCTACGATATCCTCCTTGCCCCTGGCGATCCTTCCTGCTTCGGCGCCGACCCCGACCTGCTGCTTAACTGGTGGTACGGCGACAACGTCTGGATGCAGACCCGTTGCCCGTGGAAGGAGTCCGCTGAGTGGCAGAAGCTCCACGGTCTCATGGACGAGGCTCTTGCCGCCGAGGGCGACGAGCAGCAGAAGAAGTGGAACGAGTGCTTCGACATCATTGCCGACAATGCCGTTCTGTACCCCGTTGTCCACGTCAAGACCGTCTCCGCTTCCTGGGACGATCCGTCCACTGCGCCCAACGGCGAGGCCCTCGATGGCTTCAAGGGCATCGGTACGACGAGCATGTCCTTCAGGGGCGTTGCGACCGTCAAGGCGTAAGACTCGCTTGAGTCTGTATGCAGGATGTCGGTCGTTGGGACCGTATCCTCATAGTTGAAACAAAGACCCGGGCGACCTCGATGTCGCTCGGGTCTTGTAATGAGTATCCGTACTCATATACCAGTTGGTCCTACCGACAAAAGAAAGGGGAGAGAACGTGAACAACTTGCTACGTTTGATTGGAAGGCGTCTTGTGGCGCTGCCGATCATGGCATTGGGCGTCACCGTCCTGGTGTTCTTCCTTATGTCGTTCTCCAAGACCGACCCCGCCTACACGGCGTTGGGTGACGGTGCCTCGCCCGAGGCGGTTGCCGAGTACCATGAGAAGTATGGTCTGGACGACCCCTGGCCTGTGCGCTACGTGCGCTATATGGGCGATTTGATCCATGGCGACATGGGCACCTATGGTGCTGCTCGCAACTCCGTTGCCAAGCGCATCTCCACGGCCCTGCCCGTCACGATGCAGCTGACCTTCATCGGCCTTGCCATCGGTGCGGTCGTTTCGTTTTTACTCGGCGTCATCGCGGCACTGTATCGCGACAAATGGCCGGACCAAGTGATCCGCGTCTTTTCCATCGCCGGCTTGGCAACCCCGTCGTTCTGGCTTGCCGTTCTGTTGATCCTGCTGTTCTCTTCCTACCTTAAGGTGCTTCCGGCATCGGGTGCTCTGCCTCACTTCACCACGAATCCGGCTGGCTATCTGGGACGTATGGTCATGCCCGCTATCGCCTTGGCATTTCCGCTGACGGGCCAGATGACTCGTATCGTGCGTACCGCCATGGTCGAGGAGCTCGATAAGGATTATGTCCGTATGGCTCGCGGCGCCGGCGTTCCCGAGAAGGTCGTCGTCGGCATCAACGTTCTTCGCAATGCGCTGATCACCCCGGTCACCACCCTCGGTCTTAAGATCGGTTACCTCATGGGCGGCGCCGTCGTCATCGAGGTTATCTTCAACCTCCCCGGCATGGGCACCGCGATTCTGCAGGGCGTTCAGGGCAACGAGGCGAACCTGGTTCAGGGCGTCGTTATCGTCGTTGCTCTTGCCTTCATCATCATCAACATCGTGGTTGACATGCTCTACCTGCTCATCAACCCGCGCATCAGGACGGTGTAGATTATGGTAAAGATTCGAGAGAAGCAAACCGAGCAGCTCGAGAAGGCTGCCTCCAAGGGGCTCAAGCTCGGTGGCTGGAAGAAGATGACGCTGTCTTCTAAGATTGCCGCCGTCGTGTTGGTGCTGGTCGCCCTGACTGCGATTCTGGCGCCCCTTCTTGCCCCCTATAGCCCGGTCGAGATTTTTACGGCTCGCCAGGCTCCCGGCAACGGATTTATCTTCGGTACCGACGATAAGGGTCGCGACATTCTGTCGCGCATGCTCTACGGTGGTCGTTACTCGCTGATTATCGGCTTTGGCGCCACTGCCATGGCTCTGGTCTGCGGCTCGGTCGTGGGCGCCCTTGCGGCGGTTTCGCGCAAGGCCGTTTCCGAGACGATCATGCGTATCCTGGACATCATCATGTCCATCCCGGGCATCGCCCTCGCGGCCGTCTTCGTCTCCATCCTGGGCAACTCCGTGCCGTCGATCATCTTCGCCATCGGCTTTATGTACACTCCGCAGATTGCCCGTATCGTGCGCGCCAACATCGTGTCCGAGTACGGCGAGGACTATGTCCGCGCGGTCATCGTTTCCGGCGCCAAGGCTCCGTGGATTTTGATCAAGCATGTTCTGCGTAACTGCATCGCCCCGATCATGGTCTTCACCGTTACCCTGGTCGCCGACGCCATCATCTTCGAGGCCTCGCTGACCTTCATCGGCGCTGGTATCCAGGAGCCCACCGCTACCTGGGGCAACATCCTCGCCGACGCCCGCGGCGGCGTGCTCGCCGGCCGTTGGTGGCAGGCGCTGTTCCCGGGCCTGGCCATCATGATCACCTGCCTGGCGCTCAACATCCTCTCCGAGGGCATTACCGACGCCATGGCCGCTGCTCCCTCCGCCGCCCTGGATCCGACCGATTCCTCCAAGCGCCGCGAGGCCGACCTGCTGGTCTCCGACCCCGTTCGCGCCTACAAGGAGCAGGCCCAGTCCCTCTCCGCTCGCCTTGGAGCCCTGCGCGATGTCGAGCTCAAGCGTGACGATCGCCATGTGCCCGACGAGTCTGTCGAACCGATTCTCTCGGTCCGTGACTTCTGCATTCAGTTTGAGCATCACGGCGATATCAACGTCGTCGACCATGTCAACTTTGACGTCCGTCCTGGTCAGACCATGGGCCTGGTGGGCGAGTCCGGTTGCGGTAAGTCCATCACCACGCTGGCCATCATGGGCCTGACCGACGATGACGAGCACCTTTCCGGCGAGGTCCTCTGGGAGGGCCGCGACCTGCTCAAGATGAGCAAGAAGGAGTGGTTCGGCCTGCGCGGTACCGATATCGCTATGGTCTATCAGGACGCCCTGTCCTCGCTCAACCCCTCCATGCTCATCTCTGCCCAGATGAAGCAGCTCACCAAGCGCGGCGGCACCCGCAGCGCCGAGGAACTCCTGGAGCTCGTGGGCCTCGACCCCAAGCGTACGCTCGAGAGCTACCCGCATGAGCTTTCCGGTGGCCAGCGTCAGCGTGTCCTGATCGCTATGGCCCTTACCCGCGACCCCAAGCTGGTCATCTGCGACGAGCCCACGACCGCTCTGGACGTTACCGTCCAGAAGCAGGTCATCAAGCTGCTCAACGACCTTCAGGCCAAGCTCGGCTTTGCCATGATCTTCGTCTCGCATGACTTGGCTCTGGTCGCCGAGGTCGCCCATAACATCACGGTTATGTACGCCGGTCAGGTTATCGAGCAGGCGCCCACCAAGGAGCTGCTCACTAACCCGATCCACGAGTACACCCGCGGTCTTCTGGGCTCCGTTCTGTCCATCGAGAGCGGTTCGGGCCGTCTGCACCAGGTACCCGGCGCCGTTCCGAGCCCGCGCGATTTCCCCAAGGGCGATCGCTTCGCGCCCCGCTCGAGCCATCCGCGCATTGGCCTGGACACCCGTCCGGTCTTCAAGCGCGTGCCCGGCACCGAGCACTTCTATTCCGAGCTCCCCGACGAGGTGCTCAAGGCAAATGGTTTGACCCCTCACGCGGAGGTGATGTAGATGAGCGAGACCGCAGTCAACGGCGTCGAGCCGATCATCTTCCTTGATGACGTCCACGTCACCTTTAGGACCCGTACCGGCTCGATTCTGCACCCCAACCTGGTTCACGCCGTCCAGGGTGTAACGATTAAGCTCATGCCCGGTCAGACGATCGGCATCGTCGGCGAGTCCGGTTGCGGAAAGTCCACCACCGCTAACGTCATGTGCGGCCTGCAGGCCCCAACGAGCGGCAAGGTCTACTTTAAGGGCAAGGACGTAACCAAGCGTACCGCCGAGGACCGTCGTCACATGGGCCGTGTCATCTCGGTCGTGTTCCAGAATCCGGCTACGGCGCTCAATCCCCGCATGGTCGTTCGCGAGCAGCTGCTCGACCCCATGCGCGTCCACAACCTGGGTACCGAGGCCGAGCAGGAGAAGCGCGTCAAGGAGCTCCTGGAGCTCACCGGTCTGCCCAGCTCTGCCGCCGAGGTTCTTCCCGGCCAGCTTTCGGGCGGCCAGCGCCAGCGCGTCGCAATTGCCCGTGCCCTGTCGTTGAACCCCGATGCCATCATCGCCGACGAGCCCACCTCGGCTCTGGACGTTTCGGTCCGCGCGCAGATTCTGAACCTGCTGACCGACCTTAAGAAGGAGCTCGGCCTGGCCATGGTGTTCATCAGCCATGACATCCAGACGGTCCGCTATATCTCTGACGACATCATCGTTATGAATGGCGGCAAGATCGTCGAGCAGGGCGAGGCCAAGCAGGTCTTCCAGCACCCTCAGGACCCCTACACCAAGATGCTGCTCGGTGCTGCGCCGTCGCTGCTGCATCCCAAGCTCGGCGAGTAGCCTCGCTTTCCCTCCCGTGCGCCCGGTTCCCTTGCCGGGCGCACCTCCGTTGCGATTTCGAAAGGTTGGGTTCACGAGCCATGCCAAGTGCTCAGGAGCTACAACAGCAATTTGGTGGGTATCGGGGCGCCATGCCCCGTCCATCAGATTTCGATCTCTTTTGGAAGGACCGCATGGCCGAGGCCGACGCCGTCGGGCTTGACTATGCGATCGAGACGGCATCGGTCACCGATGCCGTGACCTGCCAGCTTTTCGACCTCTGGTATACCGGCATGTGTGGCGCTCGCCTGCATGCCAAGTACCTTAAACCCGTCTCGGACGAGCCCGTGCCATTGGTACTTCAGTTCCATGGGTATCCGGGTGCAAGCCGCAGCTGGTTTGAGCAGGCGTCGTTTGCGGGCATGGGCATGGCACTCATCGCCCTCGACTGCCCCGGCCAAGGAGGTCCCTCCGAGGACATTGGTGGATTTGAGGGCACAACGGTCGCGGGCCATATCGTCGCCGGTATCGACGGCGATCCGGCCAACCTCTACTATGTCCGCTTGCACCAAGATATTCGCATCCTGTGCCGCATCGTTCGCGAGCTCGAGGGCATCGATCTTGCCCGTGTGTTTGTGAACGGCGCGTCGCAGGGCGGCGGTTTGGGCATTGCGACCTGTGCACTTAACAGCGAGCTTATCAATCGCGCCGCCATCCTCTATCCCTTCCTGTCGGATTTCCGCCTGGTCTGGGATTTGGATGCCGACGACATTGCCTACGAGGGCCTGCGCTATTGGTCTCGCTGGTTTGACGAGGACTCGACTCGTATCGACGAAGCCTATGCCAAGCTGGCGTACTTCGATTCCAAGAACTTTGCCCCTATGGTCAAATGCCCCGTGCTGTTTGGCACCGGCACAGCCGATACCGTCTGTCCGCCAGCGACGCAGTTTGCGGTCTATAACAACCTGACCTGTGAAAAGCGTCATGAGTTCTTTGAAGGCTTTGGCCACGAGGAGATTCAGGATTTTGACGATCTGATCATTCCGTTTTTCTGCAAGGGAGGGGAGGCTCATGTCTAAGTGCGAGAGCAATGTCAATGAGCTGATTGTCTCCGACCTTGTGGGGATTCCCGGAACGGTCTCGTCAAGGCTCGCTGATTTCCGGGATTGGCGCGGTGATGCTTCTGCGGATGTTTCCGAATTAGAGATAGCCGCTTCGGACCTTGAGGTTTGCGGGCCGAGTATTACGGCGATCGATTTCGCCAATCCGTATGCCCGCTACTCCGAGGTTTCCTTTGAGCTTGGTGGCGATGTGGTCCACGCACGTTTGATCGAGCCTGCCGGTCGCGCCCGAGCATCCGAGCTTGTGCCGCTATGTCTGATGTTTCACGACATCGACCGACCCGTGCGGGGATGGCATCACATGACGAGGTTTGCGGCCATGGGATATGCCGTGCTTGCGCTGGACGATGAGGCGATTGGATCCAGCGAGCTGCAGCAGGGGATTGCCTCTCCTGCTTTTGTCAAGCGCGTCCGTTGGGGTTGCGCGATGGCGAAGGTGGCGCGCAATCTTGATGGCGTGGACCCCGACCGCATCTTTGCATGGGGCGAGGGCCTTGGCGGCGGAGTCGCGCTGGCGGTTTCTGCTCTGGACGAGCGGGGCCTCGCCTGCACGGCGGTTGCCAATCCAATTCCCGGTGGCCTCGAGGCGTTGTCGTCTCGGGTGCGTGGATCGGTGCTCATGGGCACATCGCTCATGGATGCCGTGAGTGATCCCAAGGGCCAGTTTGCCGTATTCAACGGTCTTGAGTGTGACCGGAGGCATATCATCTATGCCAAATACGCTCATGAGCGCATCAACGCGTTCGAAAACGAAGTCATCGACTTTTTTAACCAAACGTTCTATCCGTGTTCTTTGGCCTAGACGGCCTGGACACTGCCAACAAGAGTGGGTGGCATAGGGCCGCCCGCCAGACAACTAAGGAGATTCTTGTGGCAACTCAGAAATTCACCGGCGTTATCCCTCCCGTCGTTGTTCCCGATACCGAAGACCACCAGCTCGACGTTGCCTCCTTTGAGCGCAGCATCAACCGCATGATCGATGCCGGCGTCGATGGCCTGTTCTTCCTGGGCTCTTCGGGCGAGGTCGTTTTCTCCACCGATGAGCGTCGTCGCCAGATCATCGCCGAGGCCGTTCGTATCGTCGACCACCGCGTGCCCGTCCTGGTCGGCATCATCGATACCGAGACCGAGCGCATGATCGAGCACGGTAAGGTCGCTCAGGAGCTGGGCGCCGATGCGCTTGTCGCCACCTGCCCGTTCTATGCCCTGCAGGGCATGACCGAGGTCGAGGAGCACTTCCGCATCCTGCACGAGGAGCTCGACCTGCCCATCTTTGCCTATGACATTCCCGTCTGCGTTCACACCAAGCTCCCCTGGAAGCTCCTTGCCAAGCTCGGCGCCGAGGGCGTCCTTGCTGGCGTCAAGGATTCCTCGGGTGATGACATCTCGTTCCGCTATCTCGTTCAGGAGAACGAGAAGAACGGCCATCCGATGAGCATCCTCACCGGTCACGAGGTTGTTGTCGACGGCGCTTACCTCGGTGGCGCCGACGGTTCTGTCCCGGGCCTTGCCAACGTTGAGCCCGAGGGCTACGTGCGCCAGTGGAAGGCCGCTCAGGCCGGCGACTGGGCTACCGTCAAGGCCGAGCAGGATCGCCTCAATGAGATTTCGCACATCTGGGACGTCACCTCGGGCGTCCAGGGCTATGCCGGTGGCGTCGGCGCCTTCAAGACCGCTATGAACCTCATGGGCATCTTCGACAGCCCGACCATGCCGCGCCCGGTGAAGGCCATGACCGGCGAGAACGTCGAGGCGATTAGGAAGGTCCTTCAGGACAACGGTCTCCTGTAAAGCTTCCCAGGCACCCGACCTCGCCGTTCAACCGTGTGGCCATGACCCATTAGGTCAATGGCCACACGGTTTCTCGGCGATCTCGGACACCTGGAAAACCTTTACTGCGCTGTGACGGCTAGCCTGACGGCGCATTTCCTGTAGTTGTTTTTATCTCCGAAGGAGAGCGACATGGAGAACAAGTACGTCTGCTCTGTCGATATCGGCGGAACTAAAATTGCGACTGCCATCATGGAGTACCCGGCTGACGGTAGTGTGCCCCATCCCGTTTTTGAGGCCGAGGTTCCTACCGAGGCCCAGGAGGGCGGCGAGGCCGTCTTCCAGCGTATCGAGGCGTCTATCAAGGCCGCTCTTGAGGCGAATCCCGATGTCGAGGTTCTCGGTGTCGGTATCGGTGCCGCAGGCGTCGTCGATCCCAAGACGGGCGCCATTGCTTATGCCAATGAGATCATGCCCGGCTGGTCCGGCGTTCAGTTGGGGCCGCGTCTGCGCGAGGACCTTGGTCTTCCCGTTGCCGTTGTGGGCGACGTGCAGGCTCATGCTCTGGGCGAGGCCCACTGGGGCGTCGGCAAGGGCAAGTTCTCCGTCTTGTGCCTGGGAATCGGTACGGGCATCGGTGGCGCATATGTCGAGAACGGCCGCGTGATGCAGGGCTTCCATGGTGCTGCCGGTCATATGGGCCACATCGAGTGCTCGGCTGCCGCCGGCATTCCCTGCGCCTGCGGGCGTTCCGGCCATCTTGAGTCTGTTGCTTCGGGCACCTCGATTGGCCGTATGTACGACGAACGCTTCGGTCGAGTTGACCCCAGCCGTCCTTCGGTCGGTCGCGACGTGAACGACCTGTGTCGTGCTGGCGACGCAAAGGCGACCGAGGTCATCCATGACGCCGGCTTTGCGCTGGGCGCCAGCTTGGGCTCGCTTGCCAATATTCTGGATCCAGAGGTCATCGTGCTTTCGGGCGGCGTAATTCATCAGGGTCCCGATTGGCGTTCGCAGACGTGGAAGGATTCGGTGCACGAGGGCTATGCCAGCCAGGCGCTCGATCCGCTCCAGGACACGCCGATTCTCATCGGGTCTCTGGAGGGCGATGCTCCGCTCATCGGTGCCGCCGAACACCTTCTTGCGTCGTTGAAGTAAACATAACTACCAAGTGCGCCTTCTGAGGTGCCGCAGATTGACGTGAAAGAGGAGCGAAGCGTACTTCGGTACGCGAGCGACGGTTTGAACGTCAAGGTGCGGTGTCTCAGAAGGCTGTTTTGAGAAAGGTTGAGTCGCACATGACCGTTGATCCTTTGATTCAATCCCTGAAGGGTAAGCTCGTCGTGAGCGTTCAGGCGTATATGGGCGAGCCGCTTCGTACGCCCGAGACCATGGCTCAAATGTCTCGCGCTTGCGAACTCGGCGGCGCCGCCGCCATTCGCTGCCAGGGCCTTGCCGACATTGCCGCCATTAAGGGTCGCTGTGAGGTTCCTGTTATTGGCCTATGGAAGGATGGACACGAGGGCGTTTACATCACGCCGACGCTGCGTCACGCCCGCGCCTGCGTTGCTGCTGGTGCCGATATCGTGGCGATCGACGCCACCGATCGTCCGCGCCCCGATGGCAAGACGGTCGAGGATACCTTCCGTCCGCTGCACGAGGAGGGTGTGCTCCTGATGGCGGATTGTGCCACCATCGAGGACATTCGCCGTGCGGTTGATATGGGCTTCGACCTGGTATCTACCACGCTCTCTCACGGTGTCGCCGCCATCGACTGCACCATGGCCGATGGCCCCGACCTGCCGCTCCTGCGTCAGGCGACCGAGGAATTCCCCGGCCTTCCCATCATTTGCGAGGGTCGCGTGCATACGCCCGAGGAGGCTCGCGCCGCGATCGATGCTGGCGCCTGGGCCGTTGTCGTCGGCACCGCCATCACGCACCCCACGAGTATTACAAGTTGGTTCAAGGCTGCGCTTGAGGCGTAAGACAGGCCTCGTATCCGCTCGGGGCGGTATACTCAATAAAGGCAATTGACCGCGCGGGATCCGGGTTGCTGGGTCCCGCGCTTGTTTTCGGGAGGCAGCACATGCAAAAGGGAGATGCCATGGATGCGGCGGAGCGCTCGGAGCGCATCCCCGATATCGTCATCATCACCGGAATGTCCGGATCGGGCCGCACGCAGGCCATGCACGTGTTCGAGGACATGGGCTATTTTTGCATCGATAACCTGCCTCCGCGTCTGATCGCCCAGCTTGCCGAGCTCGTCGGCATTAATACGGGCGTGGGCAGGCATCTCGCCGTCACCTGCGATTTGCGTAGCCAGGGCTTGTTCGATGAGCTGCTCGATGCGGTCGCCGCGCTCGAAGAGCGCGAGATGAGCTGTGATATCGTGTTTCTCGAGGCTTCTGACGAGGTACTGATCCGTCGTTATAGTGAAAACCGCCGCCGTCATCCCATTGCCAAGCCGGGGGAGACTACGGCCGATGCCATTCAGCGCGAGCGCCTTCAGCTGCAGGGCGTGCGCGATCGAGCCGATATGATTATCGACACGAGTTGTCTGCGCACCTCTGCGCTGCGCAACAAGCTACGTATGGCATTTTCCGAGCTGTCCGACCAACAGCTCATGGACGTCCATGTGTTCTCGTTTGGCTTTAAGCACGGCATGCCCGTCGAGGCGGACATTATGATCGACGTCCGCTTCCTGCCCAATCCGTTTTACGATCCCGAGATGCGCACGATGACCGGTCTCGATAAAAAGGTCTCCGATTTTGTTCTGGACCACCCCAAGACGCAGGAGTTTTGGAAGGCTTGGACACAGCTGCTCGATACGGTGATGCCGGGCTATATCGCGGAGGGTAAGCCGCAGCTTTCTATCGCCATCGGCTGCACGGGCGGACAGCACCGTAGCGTCGCCATTGCCGAGGCCACGGCCCGTTACCTGGAAGGCGCCCAGTATCACGTGAGCATCTCCCACCGCGACCTGTCGCGCGCCAACACGAAGGCATAGGCCTGCATGTCGTTTACCGCTGAGGTGCGCGACGAGCTTGCGCGCTGCGAACCCGAATGTGAATACTGCGATTTGTCGACGCTTGCCGCCCTGACGCGTGTGAGCGGTACGCTTTCGTTGGCCGGCTCCGGGCGGTATCGTTTGACGGTCGCGACCGAGACGGGAGCCGTCGCGCGCACGATGATCACGCTGACGCATCGCATCCTTAAGCTCAAAACGGAATTCACCGTTCGTAAATCGGTCTTGCATAAGGTCCGTAACTATCTCATTACCCTGCCCGATCAACCCGACTTGGACAAGGCTCTGGTGCTGCTGGGCATTCTAGACCGCAGAGGAGGGCTCGTCGCTGGTGTTCCCCGACACATCGTTGCCCGTCCCTGCTGCAGGCTTGCCTACATCCGCGGCGCGCTCATCGCGGGCGGCTTCGTGGCCGATCCACGCGGCGATTTCCATTTGGAGATCGCGGTGCAGGGCGAGCAGTATGCCCGGGGACTTTGCGACCTGTTGGGGCAGATTGGGGTCCATGCTCGTGTTAATGCGCGGCGGGGGTCATATGCCGTGTACATTAAGAGCGCCGAGGAAATCGAGCATCTATTAAAGCTGATTGGTGCCAAGCGCAGCGTTGCCGAGATTGAGGAGGCGCGCGCGGTCAAGTTGGTTAAGAACGATGTGAACCGTCGCGTGAACGCCGAGCTCGCCAACCAGACCAGAAGCGCCGGTGCTGCCCAACATCAGCTTGCGCTTATCGATGAGCTCGAGCAGCGCGGCCTTCGCGATGCGCTTCCGGATGCCTTGGCGGTCTTTTGCGACCTGCGCGAGCGCTATCCCGATCTGTCGCTGCGTGATTTAGGGGAGATGGCTGACCCTCCCTTGTCGAAGTCGGCCCTCTACCATCGAGTTTTGAGGCTTGAAAAGCTCATTGAAGCAAACCGGTAGTTTAAAGTATCGACTTATATACGGATTTAGCTGCTATTTTATTCTTTAAAACGTTTTAACGTAAATTTGATTTTCAATTTCGACTATTCTCGTGAAATTCAAGTCAAAAAAAAGGTATATTAGGCGAGTGGTTAGTTTGTGGGCCTCAACGGCGGGCGCTGTAGCTTGCGGGGGCCTTACGAAAGGAGACACAATGGCAGTAAAGGTTGCTATTAACGGCTTCGGTCGCATCGGTCGTCTGGCTTTCCGTCAGATGTTCGGTCATGAGGGCTCCGAGATCGTCGCTATCAACGACCTCACCTCTCCCGATATGCTCGCTTACCTGCTGAAGTACGACTCCACGCAGGGCAACTACGCTCGCGATCACGAGGTCGTTGCTGGCGAGGATTCCATCACCGTTGACGGCAAGGAGATCAAGATCTACAAGGAGGCCGACGCCAACAACCTGCCTTGGGGCGACCTCGACGTCGACGTCGTTCTCGAGTGCACCGGCTTCTACACCAGCAAGGCTAAGGCTCAGGCCCACATCAACGCTGGCGCCAAGAAGGTCGTCATCTCCGCTCCGGCCGGCAGCGATCTGCCCACCATCGTGTACAACGTCAACCACGAGACGCTGACCGCTGAGGACAACATCATCTCCGCTGCTTCCTGCACCACCAACTGCCTCGCCCCGATGGCCAAGGGTCTGAACGACTTCGCTCCCATCGTGTCCGGCATCATGACCACCATTCACGCCTGGACCGGCGACCAGATGCCGCTCGACGGCCCGCAGCGCAAGGGCAACAAGCGTCGTAGCCGCGCCTGCGCCGTCAACATCGTCCCCAACACCACCGGTGCTGCCAAGGCTATCGGCCTGGTTCTCCCCGAGCTCAACGGTAAGCTCATCGGTGCCGCCCAGCGCGTCCCGACGCCGACCGGCTCCATCACCAACCTCTACGCTGTCGTTGACAAGAAGGTCACCGTCGACGAGGTCAACGCCGCTATGAAGGCCTACGCTTCCACCATCTCCGAGACCTTCGGTTACAACGAGGACGATATCGTCTCCACCGACATCATCGGCGAGACCCACGGCTCCATCTTCGACGCCACTCAGACCATGTGCTCTGACCTCGGCAACGGCCAGACCCTCGTTCAGGTCACCTCTTGGTACGACAACGAGAACTCCTACACCTCTCAGATGGTCCGCACCATCAAGTACTTCGAGAAGTTCGTTGCTTAATTTAGCTTTTAGCGAATAGCTCGTTGAGCGTCTAAAGAAGGGCGCGGCCTCATAGGGCTTACACCCTAGGGTCGCGCCCTTTTTATAGGAAATCGTCTGCCGTAATGGGAGGCAGACACGTACGAAAGGTAGAAGCAAACATGGCCTTTACCAAGAAGACCGTCCGCGACATCGATGTCGACGGCAAGCGCGTTCTCGTCCGCGTTGACTTCAACGTGCCTATCAAGGATGGCGTCGTTGGCGACACCACCCGCATCAAGGCTGCCCTGCCCACCATCAACTACCTCGTTGAGCACAACGCTCGCGTCATCCTCATGAGCCACCTCGGCCGTCCCGATGGCACCGGCTTCCAGCCCGAGCTCTCCCTTGAGCCTGTCGCCAAGAAGCTCGCTGAGCTCTCTGGTCTCGATGTTGCCTTTGTCGCCGACACCTACGGCGAGAAGGCTGCTGAGGCTGTTGCCGCCGTCGAGCCGGGCAAGGTCCTCGTTCTCGAGAACGTCCGTTTTGACAAGCGTGAGAAGAAGAACGATCCCGAGATCGCCAAGAAGCTCGCTTCCTATGGTGACGTCTTCGTTCTCGATGCTTTCGGTACCGCTCACCGCGCCCAGGGTTCCGTCGTGGGTCCCGCCGCTTACCTGCCTGCCGTCGCCGGCTTCCTGCTCGAGAAGGAGGTCGACACGCTGACCGGCATCTTCGCCGAGCCCGAGCGCCCCTTCGTCGCTATCGTCGGCGGTTCCAAGGTTTCCTCCAAGATCGGCGTTCTCGATCACCTCATCGACTCCGCTGATACCCTGATCATCGGTGGCGGCATGGCCTACACCTTCTTCCTGGCTCAGGGCCTGACCGTCGGTCAGTCCCTCAAGGAAGAGGACTGGGTCGAGCGCGCTGGCGAGATGCTCAAGAAGGCCGAGGAGAAGGGCGTCAAGATCCTGCTCCCCATCGACAACCGCGTTGCCGATCACTTTGGCGAGGACGCTGTCCCCGAGGTTGTCGCTTCCGACGCTATCCCCGACGATCGTGAGGGCATGGACATCGGCCCCAAGACCGAGGAACTTTACGCCGAGGCCGTCAAGGGTGCCAAGACCGTGTTCTGGAACGGCCCCATGGGTGTCTTCGAGTTCGACAACTTCGCTCACGGCACCCAGGCTATCGCCGAGGCCGTCGCCGAGGCCGACTGCACCTCGATCATCGGCGGTGGCGACTCTGTCGCGGCTGTCAACAAGTTCAACCTGGCCGACAAGATGAGCTGGATCTCCACCGGTGGTGGCGCTTCCATGGAGCTCGTCGAGGGTAAGGCCCTGCCCGGAGTGGAGGCGCTTCTCGATGCCTAATCGCACCCTTCTTATCGCTGGTAACTGGAAGATGAACAACGACGTCGCTGAGGCCGCCAAGCTTGCCGACGAGCTGGCTCAGGCTCTGCCCGAGGTTCCGGCTGGCGTCGAGGTGCTCGTCTGCCCTCCGACCATTGACATCACCACGGTTCATGACCGCATTCAGGCTGCCCCCATCGCCCTCGGTGCACAGAACGTGTACTGGGAGGCCAAGGGTGCCTTCACCGGTGAGTCCTCTTGCGACATGCTCAAGTCCGCTGGCTGCACCTACTGCATCATCGGCCACTCCGAGCGTCGCGACTACTTCCACGAGACCGACGAGGACCAGAACAAGAAGGCCAAGGCCCTCGTTGCCGCCGGTCTTGTTCCCGTCTTCTGCTGCGGCGAGTCCCTCGAGGTCCGCGAGGCTGGTACCTATGTCGAGCACGTCGTGAACCAGGTCAAGGCTGGCCTTGCTGGTCTTGAGATCACCTGCCCCAAGCAGGTCGTCGTCGCCTACGAGCCCATCTGGGCCATCGGCACCGGAAAGACCGCTACCGCTGAGGACGCCCAGGAGGTCTGCGGCGCTATCCGTGAGACCCTCAAGGAGATGTTTGGCGAGGAGCTCGCCGACGGTATCCGCGTCCTGTACGGTGGTTCCGCTAAGCCCGGCAACATTGCCGAGCTCGTCGCCAAGCCCGACGTTGACGGCGCCCTCGTGGGCGGCGCTTCGCTCAAGGCTGCCGACTTCGCCTCTATGGTCGTCAAGGCAGGCGAGTAGGACATATGGCACAGCGTCATCTTCCTGCACTCCTGATCATCATGGATGGCTGCGGCCTTGCTCCGGCTGATGGCGAGAACGCCGTCGCCGCTGCCAAGACGCCCTTCCTTGATAGCCTGTACGAGAAGTATCCTCACACCACGCTCGGTGCTTCGGGCGAGGACGTGGGCCTTCCCGACGGTCAGATGGGCAACTCCGAGGTAGGCCACCTCAACATCGGTGCCGGCCGCATCGTGTTCCAGGAGCTTTCGCGCATCAACAATGCCATCAAGGACGGCTCCATCGCCAAGAACGAGGTCTTCGTCAAAGCTATGGACGACGTCAAGGCCGAAGGCAAGACCCTGCATCTCATGGGCCTTATGAGCCCTGGCGGTGTTCATTCTCACATGAACCACGTCGAGGCTCTGGTCAAGATGGCTGCCCAGCATGGCGTCAAGACCGTTCGCGTCCACGCCTTCATGGATGGCCGCGACGTCGACCCGCAGTCCGGTGCCGGCTACATGAGCGAGTTCTGCGCTTTCCTGGCTAAGATCTCCGAGGAGACCGGTTGCGACGCTCGCGTTGCCACCGTTTCGGGCCGCTATTGGGCCATGGACCGCGACAACCGTTGGGAGCGCATCCAGCGCGCCTACGACGTCATGGTCAACGCGTCCGATGCCGATACCGACCCCGTTGCCGGTATCAAGGCCTACTACGAGAAGGATCCGCGCGGCGACGAGTTCGTCGAGCCTTTCGCGGCCCACAACGAGGGCATCCACGAGGGCGACGCGGCCATCTTCTTCAACTTCCGTCCCGACCGCGCTCGTCAGATGACCCGCGTGTTCACGGACAAGGAGTTCGATGGCTTTGAGCGCGAGCAGATTAAGCTCTCGCACTTTGTGACGATGACCGAGTACGATCCGACGTTTGACGTCGAGGTCGCCTTCCCCAAGACGTTCCCCGAGAACGTCCTGGCCGACGTTATCGCCGCCAATGGCCTGAAGCAGCTGCACACCGCCGAGACCGAGAAGTACGCTCACGTGACGTTCTTCCTCAACGGCGGCATCGAGGAGCCCAAGGAGGGCGAGGAGCGCGTGCTCGTCGCTTCCCCCAAGGTCGCTACCTACGATCTGCAGCCCGAGATGAGCGCTCCCGAGGTTACCGAGAAGCTTGTCGCCGCTATCAACGAGGATCGCGCTGATTTCTACATCGTGAACTTCGCAAATTGCGACATGGTTGGTCACACCGGTGTCTTCGACGCCGCCGTTAAGGCCGTCGAGGCTGTTGACGATGCTCTGTCCAAGGTTGTCCCGGCGATTCTCGCCAAGGGCGGCTTTGCGCTGATTACCGCCGACCATGGCAACGCCGATCACATGTTTGACGTTGCTTCCGACGGTTCCAAGCATCCGTTTACGGCTCACACCACCAACCGCGTGCCGTTCATCATTGTTGATGATAAGGCCAAGCTCACCGGTATCGAGGACGGCCGTCTTTCCGATATCGCTCCGACCATGCTCACCATGGC
>DXMX01000014.1:22091-35834 GCA_019413955.1 Collinsella sp. | reverse complement strand
ACCATGGCCGTGGGCATCGTCGGCGCGTTCTTCGGCGTGCTGGCGTAAGGGCCCGGCTGCATAGACTGTCATTGCAACCTGGTAAGGGGATGGAGCGGGCCTATGCCCTCCATCCCCTTACTTGTATAGAGGGAGTTCGTATGTTCGCGAAGGATCGCGAAGCAATGCGCCTGACGCCGGCAGAAGTCAGGCTGATTCTTATTGAGTCCCTGCAATGGTGCGCCAACAACGCGGTGTATTTTTTAGGGCTTATCGGCGCGGCGACGTATGATCTGGCTGGCACGGCGTTTTTGGTTGCTGCCATTACGCTCGTACGCAATCTTATGACGTCGGCGGGCAATATGGTGTCGGGCTCGGTCATCGACCGTTTTGGTCCGCGCCGGACGTCGTTTGTGACGTGCGTGATTACGGCAGTGCTATCGCTTGGCGTGGGGTTGGCGCCGTTGTCTGTCCCCGGGCTTGTGTTTGCCGCGTGCGTCTTGGGGCTTGCGGGCGGCTTTATCAACACCTGCACGCATGCGTTTCCGGGATACCTGGAGTCGACCACCGAGGGCCGTACCCGCGTGAACGGTCTCATGGTGTTCTACAGCAATATCGCCTATACCGCTGGCCCGCTGCTCGGTGGTGCCGTCGTGAGCTGTTTTGCCACGCAATCGGTCTATCTGCTCATGGCGGGCATGATGGGTGTGGCGGCCGTGCTCTCCTTGGGCTGTCACGAGTGCGTTGTTCCCGCAAAAGGAGAGAAGTCGAAGGGCGGTATTCTGGGCGGCATGGCCGAGGGCGCGCGACTTACGTTTCGCGACCACGACCTGCGCCTCATCTTTATCTCGGGCTTTTTGGGTTTCTTTGCGTTTGGCGCGTTCGATTCGCTGGAGTCGTTGTTCTATCGCGATGTGCTCAACGTGGATATCGTCTGGCTGGGCTGGCTGTCCTCGGTCGTGGGCCTCACTTCCTCGGTGGGCGCGTTCATCCTGACCAAGCTTTCTGCCCGCCATGTCAACCTGCGATTGCTGCTCGGCGCGCTCATGGCTGTGGGCATTGGGTCCATGGTGTACGTGGGCACCGATATGCTGGGGGTCGCGATTATCGGTCAGGCGATTAACGGTCTGGCCTGGGGATTCCTGGAACCGCTGCAGATGATCTTGATTCAGGAGCGCGCCGACATCAAATACCTGGGGCGCATTACCGGCTTTGTGCGTTTTGGCCTGATGAGCGCCGGCGTGCTGCCGCTGCTGGCGGCTCCGTTTTTGGCGGAGGCTTTGGGCGTCCAGGCGGTGCTGTTTGGGGCATCGACCATTATTGCGCTGGTAGGAACGCTGTTCTTTGTCACACAAGGGAGGCGCCAGAGGCGTTAGCTATACATTCAATTCTAATTTAATACCACTCACCAGAGAATTTCGACCGTTCACCGAGGATTGGAGCAGATTGATAAGTGGTATTAAAAACATGTTAGGTATATGTCTATAATTGGTATCGAAAAGAAACGCGATGTATAGAGTTGCGTGCAGGACAGAAAGGAAAAGCCATGAAGGAAACCGAGAAGATCGAGATCATGCACTTTAGCCAGGAGGGCTACGTCGAGGACGGCAAGAACGTCTATGAGACCGGCAAGAAGATGACCGCGCTCGCCGACAAGGTCGCCGACGAGGGCTACGACGCCGTGTTCCTGATGGGCGTCGGCGGCACCTGGGACGAGCTCATGCAGCTCGAGTACCTCATGAACAAGTTCGGCGACCGCGACCTCGAGGTCTACCTGATCCACGCCGCCGAGTGGAACGCCATGGGCCACAAGCGCATGACCGAGAAGTCCGTCGTGCTCACCGCCTCCGAGTCCGGCACCACCCCCGAGGTCCTCGAGGCCGTCAAGAAGATGAAGGACATGGGCGTGCGCGTCTACGCCATGACCAAGCCCGAGGGCCCCATCGGCCAGGCTGTGGGTGCCGAGAACTGCGTCGCCATGGCTTCTGACCATGGTTCGGGCGGCTGCGAGAAGGGCTACTACCTCGCCGACTGCTTCGGCCTGCGCCTGCTCAACCGCCGCGGCTGCTTCCCCAAGTTTGACCTGTTTATCGAGCAGACCAAGGACGTTTGGACTCACCTGGTCGACATCCGCAAGCGCTTCGAGCCGCGCGCCGAGGAGCTCGCCAAGAAGTACGCCCTGGCCCCCTACACCATGTTCATCGGCTCCGGCGCCCTGTGGGGCGAGACCATCCTGTTCTCGATGTGCATCCTCGAGGAGATGCAGTGGAAGCGCACCCGCTACATCACCTCGGCCGACTTCTTCCACGGCACCCTCGAGCTCGTGGAGCCCGGCGTCCCCGTGTTCCTGTTCATGGGCGAGGACGAGAACCGCAAGCTCGACGAGCGCGTCCGCGCGTTCCTGACCCGCGGCGTGACCGGCGACACCGACATCAACATCATCGACACCGCCGAGTTCGCGATCCCCGGCCTTGACGACGAGTTCCGCGTCATCGTGTCTCCGTGGATCCTCTCCTCGCTGATCACCGATCGCCTTGCCGCTTACTACGAGACGGTCACCAAGCACAACCTCAACTACCGTCGCTACTATCACCAGTTCGACTACTAAGAGCAAATAACGTTTGTGTAATTGGGCCCCGCTCCTATATGGAACGGGGCCTCGCTTGGGTTGGAGAGTAATTATGAGCTATCCGCAGCTTGCCGTCATGAATATCAGCCATCGTTATTTTGACCTTGAGGAATTCTTTTCTTCGGCAGCGGCCTCGGGCTACACGTGTTGCGAGCTTTGGACCGGGGCGATGCATCTGTATGTCGATTGCCATGGATACGATTCGCTCGAGCAGGTGCGGGAGCTGTCGCAGCGGTATGGGGTTCGGATTGTGGGGCTTTGTCCCGAACAGAACAACCCCAAGCCGTGGAATATCGCGGCGCGCGGGAATGAGGCGCGTGCCCGCACGCTCGCGTACTTTAAGAACGTTGTAGATATCGCGGCGGAACTTGGAGCCGAGCAGGTCATGGTCTCGAGCGGCTGGGCATTTTTGAACGAGCCGATCGAGGACGCGTGGGGTCGCAGCGCCTCGATGCTGCGTGCGATTGCCGAGCATGCGGGAGAGCGCGGCGTGCGACTGGTGCTCGAGGCCCTACAACCGGTTGAGTCGATGATCGTGAACTCGGCGGCCGATACGAAGTGCATGATCGAGGCAGTTGATCATCCGGCACTTAAGGCGTGTCTGGATTTGGGCGCTATGGCGGTGGCGGGGGATACCATCGACGATTATTTCGATCTGCTTGGCGATGATGTCGCCCACGTGCATTTTGTCGATGTTGCGGCAGATGGCACGACGCATCTTGCTTGGGGTGACGGCGTCCGCGATATGCGCGCCGACCTGGATAGGCTGGTGGCGCGCGGCTATCGCGGAGTTGTTTCGGCCGAGACCTATGACTGGCGCTATTTTGCCGACCCCGCAGCTGCCGATGCGCAGGTAATGGCAGAGTATCGTCGTGCGATTGACGTCTAGGTGGGGTTGGGTTGCGACAATCCGCTCCTATGTTTCCAAATGAATACGGTGTGAGCCGAGGAGGACGATTTTCCCCGCAAACACTCTAGTATGCTAAAGTACCCAGAAGACCGGCGGAGCTATGCCGGTCTTCTGCTCTATATGAAACACAGCATGAGGAGGCTCACCAGATGACGGCCACACCGTGGGGATTTCGGGACATATTGCCCGAGGAGGCTCAGGCGCGCGAGGAGATTGCGCTGACGGTGAAGGGCTGCTTTAGGGAGCATCATTACCTGCCGGTCGAAACGCCGTTGCTCGAGGACAAGGGTTCGCTCGAGGAGGGCGGCCGCATCGCGGACACGCCGTTTAAGCTCTTTGACGATGATGGCCGCCTGCTGGTGGTCCGTCCCGACAACACGCTGCCGATCGTGCGCTTGGTTTCGACCCGCATGCACGCGGCCGATCTGCCGCTGCGTCTGCGCTACGAGGCGCCGGTGGTCCGCGAGTGCCAGCGCAATGCCGGTGGCTCGCGTCAGTTTACGCAGTTGGGTTTTGAGCTCATCGGTGCGGGAGATACCGCGGGCGATGTTGAGATTGTCTCGCTCGTTGCCGAGGCGGTGCGCAAGCTGGCGCTGCCCGATGCACGCATTATCGCAGGTAGCGTGCGTCCGTTTAAGGAACTGCTCGCGGCGTGCGAGGATCGCGAGCTGGCTGCCGAGGCCCTGCGCTGCGTGCACGCCAACGACTTTGTGGGCCTCGATGCCCGCGTGGCGGCAAGCGCCGAGTCCGATGCCGTCAAGGTCGCCATTAGCGAGCTGCCGCGCTTGCACGGCGGCGCCGAGGTACTCGACCGCGTCGATGTGCTTCTGGCGGCGGCGGGCATCGTCGCGCCGCTCACGAGTGAGCTGCGTGCTCTGGTCGAGGGCCTGGCTCCCGGGGACGCCCAGGTGCTGTCGTTCGACTTCTCCATCATGAACTCTTTCGATTACTACACGGGCCTGGTCTTTAAGGCCTATGCCGGCGGCCTGCCTGACCCGGTCGGTTCGGGCGGCCGCTACGACTCCATCTTTACCGGCGCATTTGGCGACGGCATCGAGGTGCCGGCGGCGGGCTTTGCCTTTTCGCTCGAGCGTCTGGAGGCCGCGCGCACCTCGGCCGAGGACGCCGCCCCCGATGGCGACCACGCCGTGGGCCGTGGCGCCGAGGGCCCGCTACGCATCGCCGTGCCCAAGGGCTCGCTCAAGGCCGACACGCTCGACGTGCTCGAGGCCGCGGGCTTGGATGTCTCGGAGCTGCGCGATCCCGGCCGTCACCTGATCGTGCGCGGCCGCGACACGCGTGCCGGCGAGGGCATGGTCGGCGATATCGAGTTTGTCATCGTGCGTCCCAGCGATGCGCCCGCCTTTGTGGGCTGCGGCGGTGCCGATTGCGGCATCTGCGGTTGGGACTCGCTTATCGAGGCAGACCTCAACCTGCTGCAGCTGGTCGATCTGGGTTACGGCCTGTGCACTTTCATTGAGGCGGAGCCCGCGTGGCGCGCTGGTCAGGCTGAGCGCAACTATGCCCGTCGCGGGTCGCTTCGCGTGGCCACCAAGTATCCGCGCATCGCGAGCGCCTGGTATGCCGAGCGCGGCGTGAACGCCGACATCGTTTCGCTGCACGGCAACATCGAGCTGGGCCCCATCGTCGGCATGACCGATCGCATCGTGGATATTACCGCCACGGGCGCCACGCTGCGCGATAACGACCTCGTTATTACTGGTCGCATCATGGACTGCACGGCCCGCTTCTTTGTCAATCCGGGTGCCGCACGTCTGGATCCGCGCGTACGCAATCTGGCAGATCGCTTGGCGGCAGCCGTGAAGGACAAGCATTTTGAGCCCGTTGCGGGCTCGGCACAATAGCGCGAGCACGCACGGGCACCCCAACGTCCGGGCTGCGGGCCGACTGGTGCCGCCGTCCGGCCTCTCGTTTTTCGAACACAACCTCGACCGATAGGGGATACCGATATGAAGACCATCAAGCTTGCTCCCGGTGAGCGCCTCGTTACCAACCAGCTCAACCGCAAGGGTGTGCTGCCGCAAAACATCGTCGACGCCGCCCGCGATATCGTGGCCGACGTGCGCGCCAACGGCGATGCCGCGGTGCGCGATTACTGTCAGCGTTTTGACGGTGTTGAGCTGCAGAGCTTCCGTCTGCCGCAAGAGCAGATCGATGCCGCGCTCGAAGGCCTCGATCCCGCTTTTGCCGCGGCGCTCGAAAAGGCTGCACGCCAGATTCGTGAGTTCCACCAGCGCGAGGTCGAGCAGAGCTGGTTTACCACGCGTGCGGACGGCACGATGCTCGGCGTTAAGGTGACCCCGCTCGCGGCGGCCGGCATCTACGTGCCGGGCGGTCGCGCGCAGTATCCCTCCACGGTGCTCATGAATGCCATTCCCGCCAAGGTTGCCGGCGTCAAGCGCGTGGTCATGGTGACCCCGCCGCAGAAAGATGGCCTGATCAGCCCGTATACGCTCGCCGCGGCAAAGCTCGGCGGCGTGGACGAGATCTATATGGTGGGTGGCGCTCAGGCCGTGGCCGCGCTGGCGTACGGCACCGAGACTATTCCGCGCGTCGACAAGATCACCGGCCCGGGCAACGCCTTTGTCGCTGCGGCCAAGCAGATTGTCTCGGGCGACGTGGGTATCGACATGGTCGCTGGCCCCTCCGAAGTCTGCGTGCTGGCCGATGCCACGGCCAAGCCCATGGTGGTCGCGGCCGACCTGATGGCCCAGGCCGAGCACGATCCGCTGGCAGCCTGCTATCTGGTGACCTGCGACGAGCAGTTTGCGCGCGAGGTCGAGGCAGGCATCGATATCCTGGTGGCGCAGTCGCCGCGTGCCGAGATCACGCGTGCTTCGCTCGACAATGAGGGCACCATCGTGGTAGCCGCCGACATGGCTGCCGCCGTCGAGGCGGTGAATACCGTGGCGCCCGAGCACTTGGAGCTGCACTGCAAGGACGCGATGGGCCTGCTCGGCGGCATTCGCAACGCCGGCGCCATCTTTGTGGGCGCTTGGAGCTCCGAGCCGCTCGGCGATTATGTTGCCGGTCCCAACCACACGCTGCCAACCGGCGGCACGGCCATGTTCTCCAACCCGCTTTCGGTCGAAGAGTTCGTTAAGCGCTCGAGCGTCATTTGCTATACGCCCGAGGGCCTGCTCTCTGACGCTCCCGCCACACAGCGTCTAGCCGAGGCCGAGGGCCTGTGGGCGCACGCGCTTTCTGCTGCCCTGCGTCGTCGCGTGCTGGAGCAGGGCGAGGATGCCGTGAGTGCCGAGTCACTGGCTGCGGCCGACCTGACCAAGGTCGCCTGGCCGGGCGACGCCGTGGCGACGGTTGCTGAGGGCGTGGACCTGGCGGCGGCTGCGGGCGGTGCCGCTGGCGCGACCGGCGAGGAGGCCTAATATGGCCGAGCTGACGCCCCGCATGAAGGAGCTCGTCCAGCCCTACTTGACCGGCATCGAGCCCTACGATCCCAACTTTACGCCCACGCGCATCAATCTTTCGGCCAACGAGAACACCTATCCCGTGCCGGCCGGCGTGCGCGAGGCGGTTGATGCGGCCTTGGCTGCCGCACCGCTCAACCGCTATCCCGATCCCATGTCCAACGACCTGCGCGACGAGCTTGCTGCCTGGCATGGCGTGACGCGCGAGAACATCTGCGTGGGCAACGGCGGCGACGAGCTACTCTATAACTTCCTGCTGGCGTTTGGCGGCGCGGGGCGGACCCTGCTCAACTGCCCGCCGTGCTTTAGCGAGTATGCGTTCTTTGCGTCGCTGTGCCAGACCGAGGTGCGCGACGTGTGGCGCGACCCGGCGACCTTTGAGCTCGACCAGGCGGCGGTGCTTGCGGCGGCTCCCGAGTGCAATCTGGCGATCGTGACCTCGCCCAACAATCCCACGGGTGACGTGGCGCCGCTCGACTTTGTTGCGGCTCTGTGCGATGCCTGCCCCGGCATGGTCATGGTCGACGAGGCCTACGTGGAGTTTGCCGACGATTCGTTTGGCGCGGCAACTACGGCGCAAGGCCTTATTGCCGAGCATCCTAACCTGGTGATTCTGCATACACTGTCCAAGGCGTTCGGCGCCGCCGGCACGCGCCTGGGCTATGTGATCGCGGCGCCCGAGGTCATCGACGTGTTCGCGGCGATTCGCCAGATCTATTCGGTCAACGTGTTGAGCCAGGCGGCGGCGCTTGCCTGCGTGCGTGCCCGCGATGCGTACGCGCCCGTGGTGGCACAGGTCGCATCCGAGCGCGAGCGCGAGTTGTGTGCCCTGCGCGCGATGGCTGCCGAGGGTCTGCCCGTGGAGGCGTGGCCGAGCGCGGCGAACTTTGTGCTTGTGCGCACGCCGCATGCCACGCGCGTGCGCGAGCGTCTGCGCGACGAGTATTCGATTTTGGTGCGCGACTTTAGTTACGCGCCGGGGCTCGCGGACTGTCTGCGCATTACCGTAGGCACCCCGCAGGAAAACGACGAGGTGCTGGCCGCGTTTGCCGTGCTGGTGAAGGAGGAGATGTAGATGGACCGTTATGCCGAGGTGACCCGCAAGACGGGCGAGACCGACATTGTCGTAAAGCTCGACCTGGACGGATCTGGCGTGTGCGATATCTCGACCGGCGTGCCGTTTTTCGACCACATACTCAACGCTTTTGGCCGCCATGGTCTGTTCAATCTGACGGTGCACGCGGTGGGCGACGTCGAGGTCGATGCGCATCACACCGTCGAGGACACGGGCATTGTGCTGGGCGAGGCGTTTTGCCAGGCGCTGGGCGACAAGGCGGGCATTACGCGCTTTGCCGACGCGGCGATCGCCATGGACGAGGCGCTTGTGATGGCTGCCGTTGATATTTCGGGCCGTGGGCAGGCCTACTGCGAGCTGCCCGTACCGACTGAGCGCGTGGGTAGCTTCGATACCGAGCTGGCCGTTGAGTTCTTCTACGCCTTTGCGCGCGACGCCAAGCTCACGCTCCACGTGCGCGAGCTGGCGGGCGGCAACTCGCATCACATTATCGAGGCCGCCTTTAAAGCCGTGGGCCGCACGATGCGTCACGCCTGCGAACTCGATTCCCGCGTGCAGGGCATTCCCAGCACTAAGGGCTCGCTGTAACCGCTGCAACCGCCGTAAGGGCAAAAACCACCACAAAGGGGACAGGCACCTTCGTGGTGGTTTTGGATGATGAGAAGTGGAGGGGTCGCGTGGGCGAACCGAAGATCGTGGTGGTCGACTACCACAAGGGTAACTTGTCGAGCGTCGTGCGCGGGCTTGCGCGCGCCGGTGCCGCCGCCTGCACGTCGGACGATCCGGAGCAGATCCGCAACGCGGACGGCCTGGTCATCCCGGGCGTGGGCGCGTTCTATGACGCGATCGCCTTTATGCGTCAGAGCGGCGAGGCGGACGCGGTGCTCGATGCCGTTGCCGCCGGAACTCCGCTGCTCGGCATCTGCCTGGGCCTTCAGCTGTTTTTTGAGCGCGGCAACGAGGGCGTGCCTGCGGACGAGGGCGTGGTCGCCGACGGTAATGCCCCCGAGCAGGCTGACGGCCCCTGGGTCGATGGCCTGGGCATCATGCGCGGCTCGTGCACGCGCCTGGAGTCGAGCCGCCTGAAGGTGCCGCACGTGGGCTGGGACCAGGTGCACATGACGCCCACCGGTGCGGCCGACCCGCTGCTCGCCGGTTTTGCCGAGGGCGCCAACATGTACTTCACCCACAGCTACGCGGTGGCCGACGACGCCGATGCCGCCGATGTGCTGGCGCGCACGCACTATACGCGGAGCTTCCCGTGCATCGTGCGCCACGGCAACGTGTGGGGCTGCCAGTTCCATCCCGAGAAATCCTCCGCGCTGGGTCAGCGCATCCTTAAGAACTTCGTCAACATCGTCGAGGAGGTTGGCCGATGATCCTGTTTCCCGCAATCGATCTGATCGGCGGCAAGGTCGTGCGCCTGGAGCGCGGCGACCGCAGCCGCTGCAAGGTATATTCCGACGACCCCATGGCCGTTGCCCGCTCGTTTGCCGAGCAGGGCGCGAGCTGGGTGCACGTTGTCGACCTGTCCGCTGCCTTTGGCGAGGACGAGGACACGTGCGCTGCCAACTCGGCGGCGATTAAGGCCATCTGCGGCGTCGACGGTCTGTCCGTGGACGTGGGCGGCGGCGTCCGCTCGCTCGCGCGCATCGACGAGCTGGCCGGCTATGGTGCTCGCCGCATTGCGCTGGGCACCGTGCTCGTGACCGAGCCGGGTTTTGCTGAGGTGGCAGCCCAAGGCTTTGGCGAGCTGCTGGTCGCCGATATTGCCGCGCGCGACGGCCAGGTCAAGGTGAACGGCTGGCGCGATGGCGCGGGTGTGGCGCTCGACGATGCCGTGGCGCAGCTCACCGAGCTGGGTTTTAAGCATCTGGTGTACACCGACATCGCGCGTGATGGCATGCAGACGGGCATCGATGTGGCGGCGTATCGCCATGTGGCCGAGGTCGCGGGCTTTCCCGTCGTGGCTTCGGGCGGCATCTCGACGCTCGACGATATCCGCGCGCTGGCCGCGGTGGGTGAGGATGCCATCGAGGGCGCCATTACCGGCCGTGCGCTCTACGAGGGCAACTTTACGCTGGTGCAGGCGTTGGCCGCCGCCCGAGGGGAGGAGTAGCCCATGCTTACCAAACGCGTGATTCCCTGCTTGGACGTCAAGGACGGCCGCGTGGTCAAGGGCGTCAACTTTGTGAGCCTGCGCGATGCCGGCGACCCGGTGGAGCTGGCGCGCGCCTACGACCGCGAGGGTGCAGACGAGGTCGTCTTTCTGGACATTACCGCGACGAGCGACAACCGCGCGACGACCATCGAGATGGCGGCGCACGCGGCCGAAGAGCTCGCTATTCCCTATACCGTGGGCGGCGGCTTTCGCGACCTGGCGGGCATGCGCACCATGGTTGCCGCCGGTGCCGACAAGGTGTCGCTCAACTCGGCGGCCGTGCGCGATCCGTCGCTGATCAGCCAGGCTGCCGCGGCGTTTGGCAGCCAGGCCGTGGTCGTGGCGATCGATGCCAAGCGTGTCGGTTTGCCCGGAGAGCCGGGTGCCGATAGGTGGGAGGTCTTTACCGCGGGCGGCCGCAACGCTACGGGTATCGACGCGGTGGCGTGGGCCGAGGAGGCGGTTCGTCGTGGCGCCGGCGAAATCCTACTGACCAGCATGGATCGCGACGGCACCAAGGCCGGCTTCGATTTGGCGCTCACCCGCGCCGTGGCGCGCGCGGTACCGATTCCCGTCATCGCAAGCGGCGGCGTGGGTACGCTCGAGCATTTTGCCGAGGGCGTGATCGAGGGCGAGGCCGATGCCGTGCTGGCGGCGAGCGTCTTTCACTTTGGAACCTTCAGCATTCGCGAAGTCAAAGAGTATATGGCCTCTCAAGGTATTCCTGTGAGGTTGGACTTCTAGCGCTGCGGCTTGCCCAGGCACCCGACCTTCCGGCTCCAACCCTCCTCGCGTACTTAAGTACGCGTCGTCGGGCTTGTCGCTCGGAATCTCGGACACCTGGACAACCCTCGCCGACCTGCGAAGTTTGAATTTGGGGAGAGAAATGGAAGAGATAACGGACCCTTCAAAGCTTACGTACGACGCCCGCGGGCTGATTCCTTGTGTGGTTCAGCAATATGACACCGGCGAGGTGCTTATGGTTGCTTGGATGAACGAGGAGTCGGTGGGACTGACGCTCAAGACCGGCACCACGTGGTTTTGGAGCCGCAGCCGCCAGGAGCTCTGGAACAAGGGCGCGACGAGCGGCAACATGCAGGAGGTCCGCGAGCTCTGGGCCGACTGCGATAGCGATACGCTGCTGGTCAAGGTCGACTCGCCGGGTCCTGCCTGCCATACCGGCAACCGTACCTGCTTCTTTAAGCACGTAAAGGGGGAAACACGATGAAGGTCGTGACGCCGTTCGAAGTCGCTGACTGCAACGCCGAGCTCCTCCGCGCGGGCGTGCCGTGCCGCGTGCACCTGACCGATGCCTGCGGGGCGCAGTCGCTTTGGCTCGAGGCCGAGAAGGAAAGGCTCGATGAGGCCCATGCCGTCATCGTTGAGTTCTTTGAGAAAAAGGGCGCAAAGCCTCGGTTCGATGAGACCGGTAATTACTTTACGCTGCAGTAACGAGAGGAAATAACCATGGGAGTCAGAACAGCTAACGTGCAGCCGGGAAACATTGGCGAGACGCTGACGGGGCTGGCCGAGGTGATTCGTGGCCGTCGCGACGCGTCGCCGCAGGAGAGCTATACCGCGCGTCTGCTGACCGACGTGGAGGATGAGCTGCTCAAGAAGCTTGCCGAGGAGGCGAGCGAGGTGATCATGGCCTGCAAGGATAACGATCACGATCACATCCGCTACGAGGCCGGCGACCTGGTCTACCACCTGCTCGTGACGCTCGAGCGCTACGGTATCACCCTCGACGAGCTAGCCGGCGAACTCAACGCCCGCCGCCACTAGTCATTGGGGACGTTCTTAAACGACTAGTTAGGCGAGGGGCGTGGACTCCCATTCTCCGGTGAGGTGGGGGATGTCGAAGGTTCGATAACCGCAGTCGTAGGCGTGGGCCTGGGCTTCACGGATGTTCCAGCAGATATCGCAGGCGCGGTGTGCGTCCGAGCCAAAAGTGATCGGCACCTCGGCGTGGGCAAAGCAACGCAGCAATCCGGTCGCGGGATAGTAGTCGTCGAGGCCCTTGCGTGGTGCGGCGGTCGAGACCTCAACGCGGCGACCCGTATCGTGCGCGCACTCGGCCATCTGCTGCCAAAACGGTGCGGGGTCAAAGTCGGGCGCAAAGCCTTCCTTCGAAAAGCGCATGACCAGGTCGGGGTGAGCCATCACATCAAAGTTGAGCGGGCTCTCGCAGGCGCGGCACCAGTCGTCGACGTAGCGCTCCCACACACCGCGTACCCCCAGGTTTTCCCAAACGTGCAGGTTGGTGTCGTCGTCGATCCAACCGCAAAGGGAATCGGGTGTATCGGGACGAGCGACGTCCTCCGTCCCCGCCGTGCCCGCAGCACCTGCCGCAATATCGCCTGGGTTACCAATCCAATGCACACTGCCCAGGCGCACGACGGCGCCCTGGGACCAGCGCTCAACCAAAGGCTCGCAGCCCTCGTACCAATCGGATTCAAAGCCATAGATAAGTTCGAGCTCCGGCGCAATCTGCGCGGCAAGCTTGCGAGCATCCTCAAAAGCCAGACGATGTGCCGGCAGGTCGCCCTCAGTAACCTGCACTTCGCAGTTGGCATCCATGCTGGCGGGCAGGGTGAGATGGTCGGTCGAGACCATGACGCGGCAGCTGGCCGCAGCAGCGGCGCGAACGTTGTCCTCAAACGAGGCATGACCGTCCGAGAACGAGGTGTGGGTATGGCAATCGATCAGCGGGCAAGCAGACATGGCGGCTCCTTTGCGTCAAGCGAATCCGCTCCATTGTAATGGCGCAGCTCTCAACACGCCGGGCACGCCGGGGGTCGAAATCGATTGGAAAGGCTGCGCGGCGCGCGGTGCGGCCTCGCTTGCGCTCTCAAAACATGTACATCAGCCTCCAAAAGCTGCAAAAAATGACATGTTTGGAGGCTGACGTACACGTTTGAGTGGAGCGGCCGGCGTTGGAGCGCGCCAGCACTTGCGCCCAGCAAAAGTCGCACCTATCCCACGACGCCGCCCCTGCGCCGCCTGCGATGTGCTAGCGTTTGGATGAACAAAACGAGCTCACGCGGAAAGGAGCCGGACCGTATGCCATGCGATAGCACATCCCCGCTGTCCCGCGAGACCGATGCGCCAGAGACCATCGTCAAGCTGGAATGCGATATCGACGACGCGTCGCCCGAGGTGCTCGCCTATGCCGCCGACCGCCTGCGCGAGGCCGGTGCGCGCGAGGCGCACTGGCTGCCCCTCTATTGCAAGAAGGGCCGTCCCGGCTGGCAGTTGCAGGTAATCTGTACCCACGAGGATATCGAGCGCCTGCAGACGATTATCTTTTTGGAAACCACGACCAACGCCGTTCGTCGCCAGGTCATGGAGCGCGTTTGCCTGCCACGCCGCTTTGAGCGCGTAACGACGCCATGGGGCGAGGTGTCCGTCAAGGTGGCCACCCTGCCCGACGGCAGCGAGCGCGCGGCGCCCGAGTACGAAGACTGCGCCCGTCTCGCTCGCGAGCACGGTGTGCCGCTCCAGCGCGTGATGCAGGCAGCACAAGCCGCGGCTCTGCAA
>DXMX01000014.1:20939-22081 GCA_019413955.1 Collinsella sp. | reverse complement strand
GCGCCACACCCATCCCATCAACCTCACCGAAAGGACCACCATGAAATACCTCATCGCCTCCGACATCCACGGCTCGGCATATTGGGCCGAGCGCCTGGTCGCCGCCATCGAGTCCGAGCAGCCTGACCGCATCGTGCTGCTGGGCGACCTGCTCTATCACGGTCCGCGCAACGACCTGCCGCGCGATTACGCCCCCAAGCGCGTGATCCCGCTGCTCAACGCCCTGGCCGACCGCATCATCGCGGTGCGCGGCAACTGCGACGCCGAGGTCGACCAGATGGTGCTCGACTTCCCCGTCATGGCCGACTACGCCACGCTGTTCGACGAGATCGGCCGCGAGCTGTTCCTGACGCACGGCCATGTCTTTGGCGCCGGCATGCACAACAGCGTCGACCACGCGCCCGCGCTGCCCGAGGGCTCCGCGCTCGTCTACGGCCATACGCACATCAAGGTCAACGAGGAGAGCGCCGCGCACCCGGGCCTGTGGCTCTTCAACCCCGGCAGCGTGAGCATCCCCAAGGACGGCACGCACAGCTACGGCATCTACGAGGGCGGCACGTTCCGCCACGTGGTCATGGAGGAGGAGTAGCCATGGCGCAGCACATGGCTCAGCAAAATGCCGAGGGTTCGCGCGATCTGTCCACGCTGGTAGACGCGTCGACCGAGCTGCAGCATCTGGTGCAGACCATCTGGCGTCTGCGTCAGCCCGATGGCTGCCCGTGGGACCGTGAGCAGACGCACCGCAGCATTGGCAAGAACATGATCGAGGAAGCCTACGAGGCGCTCGATTGCATCGAGGCGGACGACGCGGCGCATCTGCGCGAGGAGCTGGGCGATGTGCTCATGCAGGTGGTGCTGCATGCGCAGATTGCGGCGGATGCCGGCGAGTTTACGCTGGCCGACGTGGCGCACGATATCGACGCCAAGCTCATCCGACGCCATCCGCACGTGTTTGGCGATGTGGATGCCGAGAGCTCCGACGAAGTGCTCAAGATTTGGGATGAGGTCAAGCTTGCCGAGAAGGTTGCCAAGGACAAGGCCGTGGCGGCAGGCGAGGCTGCGCCCGAGGGCCTGCTCGACGGCGTGCCCACACATCTGCCGGCGCTGATGCAGGCCCTCGGGCGCAGCCTCGCCTGCCGCCA
>DXMX01000014.1:0-20929 GCA_019413955.1 Collinsella sp. | reverse complement strand
GTGGGAGACGGTCCAGGACGTGTGGGACGAGGTTGCCGAGGAGCGTGCCGAGTTTGAGGCCGAGGCCCCTGGCTCGCCCGAGCGCGAAATGGAGTTTGGCGATCTGCTCTTTGCCCTGGTCAACGTCGCGCGCAAGGAGGGTATCGACGCCGAGAGCGCCCTGCGCGCGAGCACGGCCAAGTTTCGCCGTCGCTGGGCTGCGATGGAACAGATGGCGGCCGATGCCCACGTTGATCTTGCCGAGCTTTCGACCCATGGGCTCAACGACCTGTGGGACGCAGCAAAGGCAGGGGAGTAAGACTGCGGGAACGACGGGCTGACACGCCTCATCGTTCCCGCTAAATTTTTCGAAAATCAAGTGTATCCCTCGGCTAACTTAGGGCATAATGCAAAAAGTGCGACATGGCTAACTTACGGAGGCGCACCGATGGTGCACGGTCAGCCGGTCGCTTGCATCCACTACGTTTCCAAGTGAGAGGGAGACAACATGAGCGATATTTTGGACGTCTACGGTCGCGAGGTACTCGACAGCCGCGGCAATCCCACCGTCGAGGTCGAGGTCGTGCTCGAGGACGGCAGCTTTGGCCGCGCAATGGTGCCTTCGGGTGCTTCGACCGGCGCCTTTGAGGCCTGCGAGCTACGCGATGGCGACAAGGGCCGCTACCTGGGCAAGGGCGTTTCGCAGGCCGTCGAGCACGTCAACAACGAGTGCGCTAACGCCGTCGTGGGCCTCGACGCCTTCGACCAGCGCGCCGTCGATGCCGCGCTGATTGCCGCGGACGGTACCCCCAACAAGACCAAGCTCGGTGCCAACGCCATCCTGGGCGTGTCGCTGGCCGTTGCCCGCGCCGCCGCCGAGTCGGCGGGCCTGTCGCTGTACCAGTACCTGGGCGGCGTCAACGCTCATCTGCTGCCCACACCTATGATGAACATCCTCAACGGCGGCGTGCATGCCGACAATAACGTCGACTTCCAGGAGTTCATGATCATGCCGGTGGGCGCCCCGAGCTTTGCCGAGGGCCTGCGTTGGTGCGCCGAGGTCTACCACACCCTCAAGGGCGTGCTGCACGAGGCCGGCCTGGGCGGCGGCGTGGGCGACGAGGGCGGCTTTGCACCCAACCTTAAGACCAATGCCGAGCCGTTCGAGTACATCACCAAGGCCGTGGAGAAGGCCGGCTTTAAGCCCGGCGTCGACTTCATGTACGCCATGGACCCGGCCTCGACCGAGTTCTACAACGCCGAGACCGGCATGTACGAGCTCAAGGGCGAGGGCGTGGAGTACACGAGTGCCCAGATGGTTGATTACTGGGAGAAGCTCGTCGACACCTATCCCATCATCTCCATCGAGGACGGCATGGCCGAGGAGGACTGGGACGGCTGGGTCGAGCTTACCCGCCGCATTGGCAATAAGGTGCAGCTCGTAGGCGACGACCTGTTCGTCACCAACACCGAGCGCCTCAAGAAGGGCATTGAGCTGGGCGCCGCCAACGCGATCCTGGTCAAGGTCAACCAGATCGGTACGCTCACCGAGTCGCTCGAGGCCATCGAGACCGCCAAGGAGGCCGGTTACGCCTGCATCGTGAGCCACCGCTCCGGCGAGACCGAGGACTCCACGATCGCCGACCTGGTCGTGGGCGTCAACGCCGGCCAGATCAAGTCGGGCGCCCCGTGCCGCAGCGACCGTATCGCCAAGTACAACCAGCTCATCCGCATCGAGGACGAGCTTGAGGGCAGCGCGCGCTACGCCGGCAAGGCCGCGTTCTACAACATTCGCTAAACAAGCGGTGCTCGCGGGGGGCGGGGGTTGACTCGGCTCCGCCCCGCCTTGGCTGGACGCCGCAAAGCGCTGTGGGCGCTGGGCCATATGGCTCAGCGCCTTTTTTATGTCGAGCAAAGGCTGGCGAAGGCGGTGCGGGCGCTCGTGCTATAACTAAAGGACTTAGCGCAAACAAACCTCAACCGCACAAGGCGCACATGGATCAGATTTACGACAACAGGTACTATTCCGCCGGTTCGCGTGAGCCGTCGCCTCGCCGTGCGCGCACGGTGCAGCTCGGTGGGTCCGCCTACGCCGGCGCCGACCGCTCCATGCAGCGCCCGACAAGTACCTCGCGCCCCAATGCTCAAGTGAATACTTCGACAGATGGACCAGTGCGCCCGGCACGTTCGTCGCATGCTCAGTGCTCGTCGGCTCAAACGCACGATAGGTCGAGCAGGCCCTCGAACCGTTTTTCGGGCTCGGACTTTATGCACTACGCCAACGACAACGCGGTGGTCAAGGCGATCTACGACTTTACCCACGGTTCTCAGCGAGGGCTATTCATCGGCATCGTCGTTGCCCTGGTGCTCGTGAGCCTGTATTTCCCCGTGCGCGACCTGTACGTGGCAAAGCGTTCGAGCGATATCTTGGCCAAGCAGGTCGAGATTCGCCAGCAATACAATGATGGGCTGCAAAAAAGTGTCGACAAGCTGCTCTCGGAGGAGGGTATCAAGGATGCGGCATCCGAGGACCTGGGCTTGGTGATGCCCGGCGAGAAGAGGATTGAAGTGCAGGGCCTGGACGGCGATTCGGATGCCTCGTTGAGCCAGAAGTCGTCGAACGCCAAGAAGGCCAGCGAAGTTGCCAAGGAAATTGAAGAAGTCGGTAAGGACGCGCCGTGGTACATCCAAGCGCTCGACATGCTGTTTGGGTTTAACGGCGTCGAGGGCCAGACGGTCGTGTCCAACGGCAAATAGCGCCCGGAGGGGAGCCCGCAATGGCAGATTGCAAACGCTATAAGGTAGCCGCGATCGACCTGGGAACGGTGTCGTCGCGACTGGTGCTGGCGCAGGTCGAGGCCGGGGCGATCGTGGAATCGTCCAAGCATACCGAGATTACCGATCTGGGCGAGGGCGTTGACGCGACGGGCCGCTTTTGCGAGGCGGCGGTCGAGCGCGTGCTCGCCGCATGCCGCATGTTTGTGGACGAGGCGCGTGCCTTTGGGGCCGTGTGCATCTGTACCACGTGCACGAGTGCCGCGCGCGATGCGTCCAACGCCGTGCTGCTGCTGGACGGCCTGCGCGAGCTGGGTCTCGAACCGCAGGTGATTCCAGGAGAGGTCGAGGCGCGCCTGACGTTTTTTGGCGTGGCGCACGACTTTGCCGGCGAGCGCATCATTGTTGCCGATTCGGGCGGCGGCTCCACGGAGCTCGCGACGGGCGTATACGCGCCGGAGCGCGGGGTCTTCGCGCTGGAGGGAACGCGTTCGCTGGACATTGGTTGCCGTCGTGTGACGGAGCGTTTCTTCTCGGCGTTGCCGCCTTCGGACGGCGAGCTTGCTGCCGCTGCCGACTGGGCGGGCGAGCAGTTCGAGGCTTACTTTGAGAGCCTGCCGAGCGATTTTGAGCGCGCCGAGCGCTTGGTCGCGGTGGGCGGTACCGTCACCACACTCGTGGCGCTGGTCCACGAGCTGGAGCCGTACGACTCGAGCTTTGTGCACCTGCGCGAGCTTTCGATGGAACAGATTTCTGCCGCTATCGAGCGCATGTTCACGCTGGACGTGGAGAGCATTGCCGCGTTGCCAGGCGTGCAACCCAAGCGCGCGGGCGTGATCCTGGCAGGTGCCGTGGTGATTCGCGAGCTCATGCGCGCCGGTGGCTACGATGCGCTCACCGTAAGCGAGAACAGCCTACTCGCTGGCATGGTCGCCACCATCAACGAGGTTCTCGACGGCGCGACTCCCACCATCGCCTGGACCCCCAGCCTCAGCGCCCTCTAAATAAGTTGCGGTGAAATACGGACTACAATCGCCCTTTCGGGCACCAAACAGTCCCTATTCCACCGCAACTCAACAGCCGGCACCTGGGGACAGTCCTTGCGGGGCGTCCCCACAGCGCCTATGCCAGCTTGTCGATCTGCCCAATCTCCCAAAGCGGAATATTGATGAGCATGCCCTCGTCTCTATATGCCGCCAGGGAGCTCCTCACGCAACGCTCGAGTTTGAATTTTTCGCAGGCTATTTTCAGACTCTTCGCTTTAAGGTTCTCTGCCGCCTTGACCTCAAGCGGAAGCACGGTTCCCGCATGGTCGATGGCAAAGTCGGTTTCGGCATTGCCGGAGGTAGAGGACCAATACGCGGGAGTTTTGTCCTGGAGCAAAAGCTCCTGCGCGACGTATTGTTCGGTCAGCGAACCTTTGAACTCGGTAAAAACAGCGGATCCGTTAAGAACGATGGCCGGAGAGAGACCGGAGAGCGCTCCGAGGATGCCGGTGTCGATGCAGAACAGTTTGAAGCCCGAGAGGTCTTCATAGCTCGAGAGCGGCGCCTTTAGAGCGGAGACACGTGGCACCTTATGAACGATTCCGTAGTCCGTGAGCCACTGGAGGCTTTCCTCGAAATCGCGTGCGCGCGCTCCGGGACGAAGGGCGCCATAGACAAACTTCTTGTTCTCCTTTGCAAGCTGGCCGGGAAGGGATTTCCAAACCAACCTCATGCGCTCGACGATGCGGGCGGGTGCATGTTTGCCAAAATCGGATTCGTAAGCCTCGATGATTTGCTGCTGAAGCCTTCGGGCTTCGATGAAATCGCGTGTCTCGGCGAAAGCGGAGACAACTTCGGGCATACCGCCGACAACAAGGTATTCCTTGAGCAAGTGCTCGAGCTTTTCGGTAACGTTTGCCAGAAGGTTCATGTCTGCGGCAAGGACGGCGTCGGCGAGCGGGCCGCCGTCGACGGCACGAACGAATTCGGCAAACCCCATGGGACGCATGGTGAGCTGGTCGATTTTACCGACGGGAAATGACTCGTTTTCGCGTCGGAGCGCGAGGCCCATATAGGAACCGGCTGCCACGATGTGGTATTCGGGTGCAAGTTCGTTGAAGTACTTGAGTGAGGTGATCCCGCGTGGTGCCTCTTGGATCTCGTCGAAGATGATGAGCGTGTCTTCCGGCGTTACGGTTTGGCCACGTAGGAGTTCTATCTGGGAGATGATGCGCTTGGGGTCGAGGTTCCCATCGAACAGCGAGCGTGTGCTCGGCTCGAGCATAAAGTCAAAACGAATGACGTTTCGATACTGCTGGCTTGCGAATTCGTTAAGAAGCCAAGTCTTTCCTGTCTGGCGGGCTCCCTTAAGCAAGAGAGGTTTGCGATTCGCCCTTGATTTCCAAGCGATAAGTTCACTCATAAGCTGTCGCTGCATATTGCCTCCCAACCCTCTCGGCTAGTATAAGGCCATTTGGGCGTTTCCATCGAAAAATGTGCGAGACAACCACGTTTTTCCATCGGAAAATGTGGGAGACAACCACGTTTTTCCATCGGAAAATGTGGGAACACCAACCTAAGTTGCGGTGGAATAGTTCCTAAATGGGCTGGTAAACTGCCAAAACAGGAACTATTCCACCGCAACTTAGAGCCCCACCGGCGTGTAAAAGAAACGAGCCCGCATCCCTGGGGGACACGAGCTCGTAAACAATACATGGTAGGGGCGGTGGGACTCGAACCCACAATCCTTGCGGCGAGAGATTTTAAGTCTCTTTACCGCTCATGTAGCTGTTTGCTACCGTTCGCCAACATCCATTTGAAACAGCAGGTACATCGCTTATCGCTCTATCACCTTATGGCTATAATAGTCATGGTTTGTCATTGTTTCAATGAAGTTCGGTACCGAGTGAGGTACCAATGGTACCGAGGTGGAGGCTTCTCATGAGGACGTACACGGCTGCATATGTTCAGAAGCGCAAAGACAGCGATGCATTTCGCGCGTTTGTTGACTTCTATGAGGAGGACGGCAAGAGACGCAAGAAGTCCAAGACGCTCAAGGCCAAGACCAAGCGTGAGGCAAACCGAGAGGCCGAGGACTGGCTCAGGGAACTTGAACGTCAGGAGCTGGAAAGCGATGAAACCCCGGAGGCCGTCAAAGCTGCCAACATGCTTGTTCCGGATTATGTCGAGTCCTTCATCGATATTTGGGAACAGGGAAAGTCGATTGAGCCGTCAACCGTAAAGGGCTATCGATCCACGGCTAAGTACATCCGTTACGGCTACCCCAAGGGCAACGTGAAGGGCTTCGCAAAGGTCAAGGTCAAAGACCTCAAGAAGAAACAGGTTGAGGAGTGGAGCGCGGGCCTTACCGCGAGCGGTCTAACCTATTCGCCCGTCAAGAAGGCTCTCGGTTTGCTCAAGCAGGTTATGACCCAAGCCGTCTATAACGAGGTGATAGTCGTTAATCCCTGCAACGGGGTCAAGCCTCCCAAGAAGTCCAAGAAGAACGAGGGTATCAACGCCCTGACCGCCAAAGGACTCCGCGATACGCTCAGCATCCTTGCATCGCTAGAGCAGACTCCCGTAACAGTCGGCGCTCGCATTGCACTGTTCACTGGCATGCGAGAGGGCGAGATTTGCGGACTCAAGTGGAAAGACGTCGACCTTGAGAACAAAACTCTATGGGTTAGGGGCGCAATTGGTCGAGCTGTCGGTGGCACTTATGAGAAGAACGCCAAGACGGATAGGGTCAGGGATATATGTTTGTCCGACAGCCTCATCACCATCCTGAGGGAATGGCTTGAGACTCAGCAGGCTGAGTTCCATGAGTTCGGGCGTACTGTCGGCGCTGGCGATTATGTGCTTGGCGATATAGACGGCTATCTGAGTCCCGATACCTTGAGCAAGGGCTGGAGTGCAATCTCTAAGGCAATCGGAGTTAAGGGAACGGAAGGCCGCATACCTACGTTCCATGACTTGCGCCACACGTGGGCAACGCGTTACCTTGCCGGGGGCGGGGACGTCAAGACCGCCTCAAGCGTCCTAGGGCACGCACGCGCCGCCATTACGCTCGATACGTACGCGAGCGCCGACCCCGATGCAAAGCGCCGCAGTGCGCTTCTTACGGAGGCAATTGCAAGTGGTCGAGTTGCGCCCAAGAGCAACATCCTTGAGTTGACGGGAACGGACAACTAGGGGCGTTATTGCCCTCAAGCCAACAGAGCAAATGTGAAGGTCGTGAGGAGCAAAAAACTCCTTGCGACCTATTTCTTTAGGGCGGTTTACTTGGGTGCGAAATTCGCTTTATCCCGTTTACCTGCGGTAACGATATATACCTTTAGTCTCGTCACCGGTGTTAACCTTTCCTCACGTGAAGCTTCACAACCGCATACAAACGGGCTGAACGCCCATGACCGAAAGGTGGCCCAATGGCTAAGCAGAAAACGAGGAAACCCATTCGTCCCATCACTGAGGAGAACATCAACGACCCCGCGACCATCGAGGAGTTCGCCGCCTATCTGCGGCTGAGCTACAGCACTGTCTATCGCATGGTGCGCGATGGTCAGCTCAAGGCCGTCCGTATCCGCGAGCAGTGGCGTATCAACGTCCCCGAGTCGCTCAAGATGCTCGGTTACTAAGGTGGCCCTCATGTCAAACAACACGAGGGCGGTCGTTGAGCTGTCGCAGGGAGCCGACCCGCTAGAGGCCGCGAAAGTCGGCTGTCTCAACGGCGCGACCCTATGCAACGCCGACATTTACGGCATGGGGACGTTCGGGCTTGGCATGGAGCGCGAACAGGCGCTCCTGTCCGCTGAGGACGTTGACGGGGACTGCATCCTGCGCATTGCCGCGCCCGACAGCGGACGTGAGCTTGAGGTCCGCTGCTCTGACTGGCTTGCCGACAGGATCGAACTCATGGATGCCGAACTCAAGCGGCGCGGAAGGCTTGCGAGGAAGGCGGCAGACCCCATGAGGTTTGCCGCTCGGGAGGGCCATGGCGAGTAAGGACCGTGGGGAGGTTGAGCCGTACACGAGGCTTGAGGCTGGCGCTCTAAGGGCGCTTGCGAAGATTAGCAAAGAGGCCGCTGTGTACTGCTGCCTTGTTCGCTACCAAGGCAAGGACAGCGTGTCTGGCAGGATGTGCGGCAGGGTCTACGAAGAGGACAATCGTTTTGTGGTCTGTATGCCAGCCAACAGCATAGCCAAGGAGCTTGGCATCAGTGTGAAGAGCGTCTATCAAGCTCTCCAACGGCTCAAGAAGAGGCAGATTGAGATAGCTTGTGACAACGAGGAGGGCTATGAACTAAGGCCCATGATTGAGACTGTCGAGGGGGAGAGCGGCAGGCGCGGTTTCGCTGCTATCTATAGAGTAAATGCGCTGAACGCGGCGCTCTCGGAAACCAACCTGTTCATCCCGGAGTTGTCAGCCGAGCAGGAGTCTGTAACGTCTAATGCTACTCGGATAGTAAACAATGCTGCTCGGATACGAGATAATGCTGCTCGGATACGAGATAATGCTGCTCGGATACGAGACAATAGCTACTCGGAAAGCAGCAGCCTTATAGATAGTACTTATAGAACTGATAATACTTATAAGACAACTGATATGCGCAACTCAGGTTTCGATTCCAGTGAACAGGCTTTGTATGAGGTCGATCGAAGGGCGTTCCATGCCGAGTGCCCGCAATGCGGGTCGAGGTTCGCTGCGAAGTTCAACGATGACGGCAGACCGTTCGGTACCTGTCTGAGATGCAATGGCGATGTGGCCGTGTCGCTGCCCGATGACAGGACAGTAGGCAAAAACGAGGACGGCAACTACGTCCTCAAAGAGAAGGGCGTCCAATAGCGACCGTCCGATTCTAGAGTTCATGGAGAATAAGCAATGAGAACAACTGACCAGATGACGCTTGCCGTCAACGCTGCCCTCACTGTCGAGGAGTACGGCGGGGAGGCTCTTGAGGCGGGGACCGTCGCCTATGCCGGGGACGGCGCTGTCGTGTACGAACCCGGAGACTCGGGGGTCTACGACCTGACGACCGAGAGCGGCAGGAGGGCATGGAAGGCCAACGCCCCCGAGGGCGTGACGAGGACCGTTATCGAGGACGGCGAGCCGTGGTTCGATTCGGTCGTGGGCATGTTCTCCGAACAGCTCGCGGACTGGATGGAAAGGCGGGGCGCGACCCTCTAGAAAGGCGCGGCGCGGGAGGTAGGGCCGCGCCGACAGCGCCCCGCTGCTCAGGGCAGACAATGCTGTCTGAATCGTAGCATATTTTTAAGCACCGTTGCGGACGAGGGGGTTAGTATATAACTGCCCAGTGTGACGCGCCTGCCGTGACTGGCGCATATGCGATGACCTGCGGATATGCCGTCTAAAGCTCTCAGATGCCCTTTTTTAGTTTTAGTATGGTTGCGGTGCCTAGTTGTTCACGCCAGATGCCAGACCGCCCTTATCGGCTGTCCTGTGGCCTCTCAGGGGCATTTCCGCATGGCAGACCGATTGGCTCTTGGGGTGGTTCCGATACTGAGGCGGGGAGAGATTAGCCCGACGCTGGCGCAGTTCAGGCTCTACTGGTTCGTGGCGCTCGACATGGAGCGGCAGAAGGCGCGGCGAAAGATAGACCTCATGCGCCCCGAGGGAGACCCGAGGAGGGAGAGGGCGCTCTACTGCATGGAGAGGTAGGAGGAGGTGCTGGACCGCGCGTACGCCGACATGCGCGAGATGGCCCCGACAGTGGGCGAGAGGGCGGTCGAGGTCATAACGGCCCACTACCTAGAGGGCGAGGACTGGCATGACCTGAGCGCGAGGATCGGCATAGCCTACGACAAGTGCAAGAAGATAGCGTACAGGGCGTTCAGGGAGTACGACGCCGCGACATAGAGAAGGCCGCAGGGGAGCGAACCCTTGCGGCCTTTTTGTTTTCGCGCGTCCCCGTGGGGCTTAGTAGCGCCCATGCCGGGGCGCTGTCACCTGTCCGGTGGGGTCGGGCGCTGCCCGCTACTTTGCGAGCAGGAACCTGAGTACGACAATCGGAAGAATGACCGGGGCGAGGACAATCCCGAGCAGGTAAATCCAAAGCGTGCCCTTCATGGCTATCGACCTTCCTCTCCTGTTGCGATAGCGGTTGACTTGATTCTAGTCCTCACTGGACGTGAACGGGACGTGTTCGCCCCGCCTCTCCATGCCGCTCAGCTCCATCTGCTCATTTGCGTACACGGCTATGAGTTCGCGGCGGTGTGAGTTGCACCTGCGGTATGCATCGCGGATGCCGTTGAGCCGTACCGTGTTGAGCGCCAAGTGCCCGGCCCATCCAACGAGGTCCCGCCTGTCCTCAGCGCTCAGCTTGCGGTAGCTGCCCAGCAGTTTGCGTTCGTCCTCAGTCAGCGGGGTCCTCTTGTTGCGTCTCTTGCTCATGCCCAGTCCTTTCACTCGATTAGGGGCGTAAAGGCGATTCCTGAGCCGATTCGGTACCAGATTCGGTACCAACGGTACCGAGAACGAAACTGAAACCAAAAGCAGCCCAGAGCGATTAGATGCTCTGAGCTGCCATTTTGTCATATGGTAGGGGCGGTGGGACTCGAACCCACAATCCTTGCGGCGAGAGATTTTAAGTCTCCTGCGTATGCCAATTCCGCCACGCCCCCGTGAAACTAGAAGTCTAGCACAAGCCGTCCGTTACGCGTTGACGGCCATCGAGTGTTGGCCCGACTTCTCCAGGAACTCCTGGAACTTGGCTTCGTCGCCCTTGTTCTGGTACTGCAGGGCCAGCAGGTACTCCAAGCGGCAGCGCTTGACCTTGTCGTCACCGGCATCCTTGAGCATGCGCTCCAGCTCGGGAATGTCGTTGTGGCGCTTGAGGATCATCGTGTCGTACATCAGCTGACACTCGTGCGCGACTGCCTCGGCCTGACCGCCCTCAAAGCCCTTGATCTCGTGCAGCAGCTCTTTGGACTTTTTACGGTCCTCCTGGCCAACGTAGTAGTTAAAGGCCTTGATCACCAGGTCGACGCGCTGCATCTTGGGGAGGTTGAGCCCCAGCAGCAGGTCGAACATCTCGCTGGCACGCTCGTGGTCCTCGCGCAGCAGATAGGAGTTCAGACGCAGGTAGTCGCGGTTGTAGCGCGGGTACAGCATGCTGGTGAGTTTGCCGTCGAGCAAACGATCGAACTCGTCCCACTGCTTGGCGGCCATAAGCTGCTGCAGGCGCTTGAACGTTGTGCGTTTTTTGACGCTAAAGAACACCGACACGGCGATGCAGATGATAACGACGGCGGTCCAGAGTGTGCGGGAATCGGGCATATTAGGGTCCTTAGTCGCTCATAAAGCGAGCGGTATGACAACACGTACTAGATGTATTATACGCAGCGCGCAAGCAAACTGGCATAAAAGCTCATCGAGGCCGAGTGCCATCGCTCGCTGCGGTACACTTACCTAAAGTAAACCATGAAGGGAGACATTACCTATGAAGAAGATCGTTTTGGCTTGCGGTGCTGGCGCTGCTACTTCCACGCTCGTTGCCCAGAAGGTCGCTACCCTGCTCGACGCCAACGGTTATGCCGACAAGTACGAGATCGTGCAGTGCGCCATCTCCGAGGCCAAGGATTACTGCGACGAGGGCGCTGACCTGCTGATCGCCACCACCGTTGCCCCCGAGGGCCTCACCTGCCCGTACGTGAGTGGCGTGCCCTTCATGACCGGCATGAACCGCGTTGCCGCCGAGAAGGCCGTTCTCGACGTCATGGCTCAGTAGGCGCTGACTGCATGAGTGAGCAGAACGCCAACCCGGTAGAGCTCTTTGGTATGCGCGTTGCCCATGTGGGCATTAACGCCACCGACCCGGCAGACGCCCTGGAGATCGCGGAGCTGTTCTCGACGATGATGGGCCTGCCCGTCATCGAGACCCCGGTTTCGTACTTCAACGATTCGCTGGTCGAGATCATGAAGCAGAACGGTCGTGGCACCAAGGGCCACATCGGCTTTGCCGTTAACGACATCGATGCGGCCGAGAAGTGGTTTGCCGAGCGCGGGCTCGAGGTCAACGAAGAGTCGCGCGCACTGCTGCCCGACGGTGGTACCAAGCTCGTGTACTTTAAGCGCGAGTTCGCCGGTTTCGCCGTGCACCTGTGCCGCGAGTAGCGCACAAGCTGCCATAGCTGGCAAAAAGGGATAGGGCCGCGTGGCCCTATCCCTTTATTTATGTCGAGGGGCTTCCTACCGCGGCAGGCGAATCGTAAAGCGGCTGCCGACGCCTTCGACTGAGGTCACGCCGATGACGCCGCCGTGGCTATCGACGATCCACTTGGCGATGGCAAGCCCCAGGCCCGAGCCCTGCGCGCCGGCATCGCGTGCGTTGTCGGCGCGATAGAACCGTTCAAACGCGTGAGCTGCGGATTCCTGGTTCATGCCGATGCCCTCGTCCTCAACACTTATGTCGATCGTGCCCGAGCCCACATCGGGCGTTATGCCAAATGTGACGGTCGTTCCCGCATCCGAGTACTTGGTGGCGTTTTGCACGATCACGCGCAGAGCTTGCTTCACGAGTGCGACATCGACGGACGCGTCGCAGCGCGGGTCGCTGGCAAATGCGGCGTCAAAAGCCAGCCGATACGTGTGCCCGGCATCGATCATCTGCGATTCTTCGCATACCTCTCCGACGAGCGCTGCCAGATTGGTATCCACACGATGCAGCGCGGTGCGGCCGGCATCGCCGCGTGCCAAAAACAGCAGTTGTTCTACGAGCTCCTGCATGTGCTCGCTTTCGGCCTTGAGCGAGGCGATGGACTCCGCCAGCACAGCTGGGTCGTCCTTGCCCCAGCGGTCGAGCATGTTTACGTAGCCCTGAATCACCGCGATGGGTGTGCGCAGTTCGTGACTCGCGTCGTTGACAAAGCGCATCTGCTGCAGCTTGGCCTCTTGCATCTGGCGCAGCAGGCGGTTGAGCGCGACCTCGATGCTCGCCAGGTCGGCGTCGCCGGTGGTGACGCTCGGCGAGTCGACGCTTGCGCGCTCGATGGCCTGCTCCAGCGTTTCCATCTTGCCGCCGGCGAGCTGCATGCGGCTGAGCTCGTCCACGCGCAGGGCCAGGTCGTTGAGCGGCGCCATGGTGCGACGCACGCGGCGGGCGCCGCCGAGCATGTTGAGCACGCTGACGACCTGCCAACCTACAACGACAAGGTAGAGGGGCCATAGCGTGACGAGATCCTGCGCGAGGGGGAAGGTCTTGGTGGTACGTGCAAGCTCGACGGTATAGGTGAGCGTTGCCAGGTCCCAGCCGCGCGCAGGCGTCAGTGACATGCCGTGAACGGTGGCGCCGGGGATCCATCCTGCGCTAAACGTGCCGTCGGGCAGCGTCTGGTTGTATCCATAGACGAGGGTCGCCGCCGCAATCACCACCAGCAACAGATCGAGCCAGACGTAGCTCATGAGGCGACGCCACATATAGCTCCAGTTGATGGCGCGGGCGATGGAAGTGACGCGCTTGGTCTCGGTGTTACGCGCGACAGACATAGCCCACCCCGCGCACGGTTTGGATGATGCGGGCACCGCCAGCGTCTTCGATTTTGGCGCGCAAGTGCGCGATGTGTACGTCGACGTTGTTGGTGTCGCCCACGTATTCGTAGCCCAGCGCCTCGTGCGTGATGCGCTCACGCGTGAGCACGGTGCCGGCATGTGCCATAAGCAGGGCGAGGACATCGAACTCGCGGGCGGTCAGCACGATGGGTGAGCCGCCGACCATAACCTCGCGGCGGTCGGGATCGAGTGCGACCGAGTCAACGGTGAGCGTGGCGGGGGAGAGCGTGGCAGGTGTCTGGGCCGTGTCGGTTGCCGGGGACATTGTGGCGATACCGGCGGCCGTGCCGCCCGCCATACCCGCCCCGGCGCCGGAACCACCAACGCCCGAAGCCGCCCGCACGGCCTCCGAGCGCTTCAGCGCCACGCGGATCCGTGCGAACAGCTCCTCGATCGCAAACGGCTTGGTCAGGTAATCGTCGGCGCCGGCATCGAGTCCGGCAACCTTGTCCATCACGGCATCGCGCGCAGTGACCATGATCACCGGCACATCCTTGCGCTTGCGGATACGCCGCAGTACCTCCATACCGTTGAGCTGCGGCAACAGCACATCGAGCAGAATCAGATCGTAGTCGCGCTCCAGCGCCATGTCCACGGCGGTGCGGCCGTCGGCGGCGTGCTCCACCTGGTAGCCCTCGTGCTCCAGCTCGAGCGTCACAAAGCGGGCGATTTTCTCTTCGTCCTCTACGATCAGGATTCGTGCCATACGTGCCCCCATCTGCGATTACTTGTCGTCGTTCAGATTTTGCTTGATGCCGTCCGCGGCGTCGGCGGCGTGATCCATCAGGTTGTTGATACTGCCGGGCACGTCGCCGTCGCTATCGATGCGGTAGCGCATGCCAAAGAACAGGCCAAGCAGCATCAGCCATATCGTGGCGCCCCAGGCAAACAGGGCGACGATGGGGATCAGGATGGGGATGTTGAGGATGATGGCGTCGCGGCGTGTGGCAATAAACTTGGTGTCCAGGCTCAGGCGGAAGAGCTTTTTGAGGTACTCCCACACGCTGTCCATCTTCTTGGAGAAGTCGGTCTTTTCACTCGACTTTTCGTAGGCGGCCTGCGCAGCGACCATCTCGGCCGAGGGCTCATCGACCGGCTCGGACTCGGTGGCGGCGTGCGCCGACGTGGTCTGGGTCTTGCCCTGCGACTCGAGCCAAATGATGGCGTCCAAAACGTTGCCGTCGGCGGCGTCGAGCGCGGCCTTGGCATCGGTGTAGCTCACATTGCACTTGGTGCGGATGGTTTCAACTTTTTCGAGGTCGTCCATGACCTGTCCTTTCGTTCGATGGGCGCGGCGCCGGGCGACCTGCCCGGGCGCGAGCGTTGCGTTCGGCGGTCTGCGTTGCGCGGCGCCGCCCTTGGTCGAACTCTATAGTGCAGGTTATAGATTAAGCGATTCTTGAGCCAAGATTAATGTTGGATGAGTTTTTGGGTGGTGTGGGCACAGGCAGCCTTTGAGGCAAGCGCAGGCCGAGCGGCTCGACCCCAGGGGTAAATTTGTGTCCGCACGGCGAGATATACTTTTAACCATGTTGAGGGGCGTGACAGGACAAGGTTGCCCGGCGCCCGCAAAATCAGAGGGGCCGCCGCGCCGCATGGCTCAAACGAGCGGGACTCCGACGCAAACAGGAGGTCATACGTGCATATCTACGCCATGAGTGACATTCACGGATGCTTGGACGCCTTTAAAACGTCGCTTTCCACCATCGACCTCGACGCCGAGGACTCCAAGCTGGTTTTGCTTGGCGACTACTGCGACCGAGGCCCCGATTCACTCGGGGTCTTCGAGCTCGTCATGGACCTGCAAAAGCGGTACGGCGATCGCGTCGTGGCGCTGCGCGGCAACCACGAGGAGATGTTCCTCGAGTACATTGACGAGGTGAAGGACCCCAATTTCACGCAGGCATGGATACTTGCCGACAGCAATCTGGCAACGGCCAAGAGCTTCCTGGATGCCGAGGCATTCAAGCACGTTAAGCACCTTTTGAGGCTCAGGAAGTTCGAGGAGGCCTACGCCTATACGGTTGAGCGTATGAAGGTCGAGCACGCGGACATCATCGCGTGGGTCCGCAAGCTCCCTTACTTTTACGAGAGCCCCTTCGGCCAGGTCTTTGTGCATGCCGGCATTGACGAGGGTGCCGGGGAGTACTGGAAGCTCGGCACATCTGACGAGTCGTTTACTATGACGCTGCCCGATTACGTGGGGCGTAAGTTTTACCTAGATGTTATCGCCGGGCACATCAACACCGAGGCGATCTCGGGCATCACGGGCTACCGCGGTATCTGGCACGACGGCGCCAGCCACTACTACATTGACGGGAACGTGATGGAACACGGCGAGGTCGCCGTGCTGAGCTACGACTCGGAGACGGGGAAGTATGGCGGCCCCGGGTTGGAGTAGGCTGGCGGGCGATTGGCTCGCGGATTGTCTGCGTGGGCTCGATTCGGGGCTTGGGCTGCGCCTTTGACGTTAACGGGATGTGGAAGCACCGAGAGGGGTGCTTCCGCGGAAACGATCGTCGGGGCTTCTTTTACCCAGTGACATAAGGCTTTTATTTGGCTAGCTTTTTCGTCGACTCGACCATCGCGTCCTTTATCCAGGTCATCGAGACATCGGAGGTGTAGTCTCTGCCCTTAATGACGTTTAGTGAGAGGCTGCTTTGCAAGCTGAAGGTTGCAAGCTGCAAACTGAAGAAAGGCTTTAGTTTAGATGAAATTAAAAAAAGAACTACGCTAACTTATAATTATGGAACTGTGAGAGGCATCTGAAAAAGGTGGCTATAAGATGGATGACAAGCGTATTTTAATCATTAACGGCAAGACCGAGGACCAGATAATCGAGCAAATTATCGGTCTGGTGAATGATGATGATGAGCTAGGAGACATTCTAAAATCATATGAGGAGTCTCCTGGACTTAACGAATTAATAGAGAACATGTCTGCCTTCTTCACCGTTCAATAGAAAATTGCTTTTATGCGTAGGCCAGGGATAAAGCTGGTGCCAGCTTGGGGCAAGAACGATGAAATTGTTTTCCCGCACAATGTCAAAGGCGTTGATCATAAATTGAAGGTGCAAATCAAATGAAGATTAAAGAATTTGGTTCTCATATTATTGATATGTATGCTGGTGGTTTTGATGAGGATGTACTGAATACAGAATTTTCAAAATCTGGTTTTGAAGAGTTTCATAAAAATCACGGTAATAAGTATTTATTGATCAGTTTAATTGATAGTACCGATGATGACCAAATTATTACATGGTTTGATATGTCTGGTACGTTTCCAGATGATGATAATGAGGGTTTAATGACATGGTATACCCCTACTGGAGCTTATGCTATTGGACCTGCAAAGAAGAGGGATATCTCTGCTGAGCGTACTATCGAGGTTACAATTTGGGTTACTCACATATTTGATTATATAAATTTCTTTGAAAATAATGTTGACGTAAAACCGTTGTACAAGAGGGACGTATTGTATGAAGAGGATTAATATCGCAATCGATGACAGGACTGGAAAGTATTTCGTTCCTGACGATTCACCAAATGATGATTATTACTATGATGAAGATGAGCAGTTCATTTCAAATCGTAAAGCTTTTAAAACTGTAGATAGTTTCATTTATTATGCTAAATCTGTAAAGAAATATCTTGCAGAAAATGGTGTGCCGGAAAGAATTTATTAACTGGTTCGTTTGATTACTAGCTATATCGGCACTGCGATTCACAATACGGCATTGCCAAAGAACGCCTTCCTCGGAAGGCGCGGCTACGCACGGGCCAACGAGCGCGAGTGCGTTACCGGTCCCGCGTGTGCGAGGAATAGGAGTTGAACGATATGATTGCGTCGCAGCGCGGGGATGATTTCACGCGCTGCGACGCAATCTCAGTTGTGCGTTTGCGGCAAACTGCCAATCAGCATATTTGTGAATATAACCGCAGTACACCCCGATCTTCGAAGCGGGACACGACGACAGCCTTTCATACTCATCGAGCCTGTTGGGCGCAGCTTCGTGTGCTCAACAGGCTCGATCTTTCTCTCGACTAGCGAATCGACGTCAATGGTCGTGACTTTGTTCTCGGGCATCGCAGGCTACCGCAGCGTTTGGCATGACGGAACCAGCCATTTTTACATCGACGGGAACGTAGTTCAGCACGGCGAGGTTGCCGCGCTGAACTACGACTCGGAAACAGGAAAGTACGGCGGCCCTGGGCTGAAGTAGGGCTGCAAGCTCTGAGATGCCGGAGCCTGCAGCCGCCGGCGTAGCGAAACGATGACTTAGTGGAGGCTTGCGCTTGCTATCTTGCCGGTCAGCGCATTCTCTATCCAATCCATCATGGGGACGGCAAAGTACGGACCTTTGTCTTTGATGGGCTCGAAGGACTTTTTGTCTCGACTAACCGTACCGACTTGTAATATGCGGGGAGTCTCTTTACGGCTTTTCTTCCATTCTAGGCGTAGGTGTCTTTTTGCAAAATTTTCTTTGTCGCATTTGTCACATTTGTCGCATTTGTTGAGGTGCGGGCAAAGGCAATGGTACTCGTGCTGATAGTTTCTTAAGGCGTGAGCGATATCGAGGTACGCGAGCAAGGAGATGAGGACGTGCCACTGCTGATCTAAAACTTCTTCACCATTCACTTCGGTAAAGGGGTCAAAGGCATCGACTTCTGCAACCGCGTCTTTGTCGAAGTGAAAGTGGTAATGATGCCGATCGTCGGTGTGGCACTTGAGCACAAGGTAGAAAGCAGCATCGTCTTTTAATGCCGTTATGTCGCTATCTTTGCACCACTCAGTCCATCTGCCTTCTTCCAGAGCAGATTTCATTTCTTTAAGCTTATCCTCATTAAGCTCATTTAGTTTGCGTACGGTGTTAGCTAGCTTATAGGTTGGGCCGCTATTGCATTTCTTCCTATATTCTGGCTTTTTATAGTAGCTTTCTAAAATTTCGCAAGGATTGCAAGGCTTGTTGCACCACTCAATAAAGTTCTTGACATCTATTGGATCGGTGTGAGACTCTTCGGTCGGGGATGCACTTTGGGAAATGGTGCCGATTTGCTCGAAAAAAGCCCCGATATTGTCAAGGTCAGCTAACTTGATTTCTTCCATGTCTGGGTCCCTTTCTCATCAAGAAACATGCCTCATTATAGGCTCATTTGGCGACGGTCATTAGAGGACGTCAACGCTGGCGTAGTCTCAAAGAAGGAGAAAAGCAAGCCCTCGGGACGGCTAAAAAGCGAGGTGTAATACATTTCCCGAAAAGTGAACGAGTGAAATCGGACCCCCGAAGCATCGACACTTTGAGGGCACCGTTTACTGCGGTTTCGATGCTGAAATCCTGCGATTTTGCCGCCGAAAAATGCGGATGCTTCAGGGGTTCAAAAACAGCCGTTCACTTCTCGGGAAAAGTATTAGACCTCGATAGCGGGGGATGGGGTGCCGGTGCAAAACGGCGTCAAGGGTTGGTCGAGCAGGCGGTTTCTCCATTGATGTCCGCACGACATGTGACACTTACCCTGCCGCTTCGTTCTGCCGCGGCGGTATGTGTCTGAACAACGACCCTCTAAGGAGCTCGATAGTAATGAGCGACAACACCAAGCATCTCGCAAAGAAGTGCGTCAAGGACGCGGGGCCGTGCCTCGCGCTGTGCCTTGCCGGCGCAGCGGTCGCGCTGCTGGCTGTTCTGGGGCCATTCGACGTGCTCCGAAGTGCCGTCTCTCTGCACGTTTGCATGGCCCTTGCCGGCGCCATGATGACCGGCGGCGTGCTCGATCTGGTTTTTTGGGTGCTCGACCCGTTTGGATGGAAGAACGAGGGGTAAGCCCTAAGGGATGGAAGGGCTGGAACGGTTGGCTTAGTGATCGTGCAGAATGCGGGCTAGCGACTTACAGGGAAGTGGTGATTCGATGACGGTCTATGTGACAGGCGATATTCACGGCGGTCTCGACATGCAAAAGCTGCGCGACTGGGAGCTTGGGGATAGTCTGACGAGCAACGACTATCTCATCATCGCGGGCGACTTTGGCTTTCCGTGGGATTTCTCTGCCGAGGAATGCGCCGACATCGCTTGGCTGGAGTCGCGCCCCTATACCGTGCTGTTCGTCGACGGCAACCACGAGCGTTTCGATCACTGGGCGGAGCGACCCATGGAGTTGTGGCACGGTGGGCTGACGCAGCGTCTGTCGGATACTTCTCCCATACGGCGCCTGACGCGCGGCGAGGTTTTTGAGCTCGATGGCTCAACGGTCTTTACCATGGGCGGCGCAACGAGCGTGGACAAGGAATACCGCATTCCCTATTCCAGCTGGTGGCCGCAGGAGCTACCGGACGAGCGCAACTTTGAGGAGGCGCGGACAAAGCTCGACAGCGCGGGCTGGAAGGTCGACTACGTAATTACCCATACCTGCTCTACGCGCATGCTTTCGCCCGCGCTTTATCCGGCGCCCGGCTGGAATTGCCCCGCCGTTGATCGGCTTACGGCATTTTTCGATGAGCTGGAAGATCGCTTGGACTACAAGCGCTGGTACTACGGTCATTTTCATCGCGACGCCAACCCGGCCGAGCGCCACACCGTGCTCTACGACTGCATCGTTCGCCTGGGCGACGAACTCCAACCCTGGGATGTTGCGTAGGGGCGAGGCGTTTGGTTACTCGGCCATTACAGTGATGTTCTCCTGGTGCGCGCGGATGACGTCCCAGCTAAAGTGCTCGACCAGCTGCTCGACAGAACGCGGCGTAGTGTCCGGCGCGATGCCTGTTTGACCGGCGAGCCAGCCCAGTAGCGCCTCGGGCGTGCCAAAGCGGGCGCGGAGTTCACCCAGGTCCAGATCGCGGTCGCGCTTGGAAAGGCGACGACCGTCCGGCGACATGAGCAGCGGAATATGCGCGTAGTGCGGCGTGGGCAGTCCCAGCAGATGCTGCAGGTAGATCTGGCGGGGCGTGGACCCCAGCAGATCGCATCCGCGCACGACCTCGGTGACGCCCATGGCGGCGTCGTCGACCACCACGGCTAGCTGATAGGCAAACACGCCGTCGCTGCGGCGGACCAAAAAGTCGCCGCACTCGGTGGCGAGCGCCTCGCATTGGGCCCCGTACGTGCGGTCCACAAATTCGATCACGTCGTCTGCTAGGTCGTCGACGGTGGGCACGCACAGACGTGTGGCCGGGGCGCGCAGGGCGCTGCGGCGGGCCACCTCCTCGGCCGAAAGAGTTCGGCAGGCGCCACGGTAGATGGGCGTGCCGTCGCTCGCGTGCGGTGCGCTCGCGGCGTGGAGCTCGGCGCGCGTGCAAAAGCAGGGATAGGTGAGGCCGGCGTCTTGCAATTGGCGCAAGGCGGCTTCGTACAGATCCAGGCGATCGTGCTGGTAGTAGGGGCCTTCGTCCCAGTCGAGCCCCAGCCAGGTCAGATCGTCAATCAGTTGAGCGGCAAGTTCCGGGCGCTTGCAGCGATCGTCCAGGTCCTCGATGCGCAGCACGATGCTGCCGCCCTGGCTGCGGGCCGAAAGCCACGAGCACAGGCAGCTGAACACGTTGCCCAGGTGCATGCGGCCCGAGGGCGACGGGGCGAAACGGCCCACGACGGGCGCGGGGGCGGAGGCGGGTGGCGTCGGTGGCGCGTCCGCGG
>DXMX01000013.1:34398-35870 GCA_019413955.1 Collinsella sp. | reverse complement strand
GGGCAAGGGGCCTTCATGCGCGAGGACGATTTTGAGGGAACATCCCGACCGTCCCGGACAGGTATATGGGGAGGATGTCTACAGGTACTCGATTTGAGCGCCCTCGGTGTCGCACGTCAGAATGTGCGTGTCACACTTGGGGAACTGCTCGCGCAGCTTGACCTGCAGGAACTTCGCCACGATGGTGTCGTCAGTCACGGCCATGAGGGTCGAGCCGGAGCCACTGATCCAGATGGTCTTGGCGCCTCCGTTAAGGCAGGTGTCGCGCACGGCGTTGTAGTCGGGGATGAGGCGGCGGCGATAGGGCTCCTGGATGCGGTCGTCGTTGGCGGCGGCAATCAGGTCGAGGTCACCAGTCTCCAGGCCGCGCGTCATGCCGGCGATGCGGCCCATTTGCCATACGGCGGTGGAGAGTGGAATCTCCTGTGGCACAACCTTGCGGGCCTCGCTCGTATGCACCTCGTAGGGCGGAATCACGGTAATAAAACGCAAGCGATCGCTCACCTCATAGCGCAGGCACTGGGGGAGCGAATCAGTCGGCGTAAAGGAGCAGACGGCGCCGCCCAGGATGGCGGGGGCGACGTTATCGGGATGGCCCTCGACCTCGGTGGCGATGCGGACGAGTTCGGCGCGGTCGACGGTGTGGCCTGTCAGCGCGGCGGCAGCCATGATGCCGGCGACGACGCAGGTGGAGCTGGAACCCAGGCCGCGGGCGACGGGCACGTCGGTCTGAATGTCGATAGCGACGGGGAAGGCCGGCTCGCCCCAGGCGGCCAGAGCATCGACAAAGCTCACATAGACCAGGTTATTCTCGTTTTGGAATTCCTCGGGGCAGCCCGTGATGGTGAGCTTGTCGGCGCGCTCGAAGGTGAAGTGCGAGTAGAGGCTGACGGCCATGCCGAGGGTGTCGTAGCCAATGCCCAAGTTGGCGCTGGTTGCTGGGACGGTGATTTTGATCATGTGGGTCCTCCTGGGCGGGTCTGGCCGTTTAGTTCGCTGCTCGGGCAGTCCTGGCTCGCTCGGAAAGCACATTAAGTGCTTTCCGGCTCGTGCGGAACTCGCGACGAACTAAACAGGCAGACCCGCATGTCAGTTCGTCATCATCCCGGTGGGTATCTGATAAAAGAAAGTGCGCCGGCTTTCGCCGGCGCCTTATAAGGGGTTTTAGTTGGTAGCCATCTTTTTTGCTGCAGACTCTACGTAGTTGGCCATGTCGGCTACGTCGCAGACGTCTTCGAAGCGGACGGGCTTGGACTCGAGTTCGGCGAGCTGCGCCGGGGCGACCGCATTGGTGGCCTGCTCGAGTACGCGCATAGCCTCAAAGTCGTCCTCGGGAACGTCGAGGCCCAGGGCGTCGCAGCAGGCGCGCGGGAACTTGTAGGGGCTGGCGGTCGAAAGCAGCACACGGGCCTTGGCGCCCTCGGCGGGGGCGACCTTGTCAAAGACGTGATAGCCGCAAGCGGTGTGCGGGT
>DXMX01000013.1:11011-34388 GCA_019413955.1 Collinsella sp. | reverse complement strand
TCGATCACGTAGCCGTTCGCGTCCCAGCAGCTCTTGATGGCAGCGCGGACCTCGTCCTCGCTTGCCCAACCGCAGCCAAAGACGCTCTGAATCTTTGCCAGCAGGTCGGCGGGAACCTCGTAGCGACCGGTCTGTGCCAGCTGCTCCATAAGGCCGGCAACGAGCTCACAGTCGCCATCGGACAGGAAGTAGAGCATGCGCTCCAGGTTGGAGCTGATGAGGATGTCCATCGACGGCGAGATGGTCGTGAAGAACGGACGGTTGCGGTCGTAGACGCCGGTGGTCAGGAAGTCAGCCAGCACGTTGTTCTTGTCGCTTGCGACGATGAGCTTGGCGACGGGCAGACCCATGCGCTTGGCATAGTAGCCGGCCAGGATATCGCCAAAGTTGCCGGTCGGTACGCAGAACTCCACGGCGTCGCCGGCCTCGATGGCGCCGGCGCGCAGCAGCTGCGCATAGGCGGCAAAGTAGTAGACGACCTGCGGCACCAGGCGGCCGACGTTGATGGAGTTGGCGCTCGAAAGCACCGTGCCGGCGGCCTCTAGACGTTCGGCAAGCTCCTTATCGGCAAAGATGCGCTTGACGGCACTCTGGGCATCGTCGAAGTTGCCGCGGATGCCGCAGACGGCGACGTTATCGCCCTCCTGAGTGGACATCTGCAGATTTTGCACGCGGCTGACTTTGCCCTCGGGATAAAAGACGGTGATGCCCGTGCCCGGGGCGTCGGCAAAGCCGGCGAGTGCTGCCTTGCCTGTGTCGCCCGATGTGGCGGTGACGATCATGATGCGCTCGGCGCCACCGTCCTTGGCGGAGGTGCGGGCCATCAGGCGGGGGAGCATCTGTAGGGCGACGTCCTTAAAGGCGCTCGTGGGGCCGCCAAAGAGTTCCATCACATAGGTCTGAGGGGCGTCAACACCCGGCGCAGCGTCGAGTTTGACGAGCGGCGTAACCTCTTCACTCGCGAACGTGCCGCGGTATGCCTCGTCGACACACGCCGAAATTTCTTCGCCCGTGTAATCATTCAGTAACATTCCCAACACATCTTGAGCGATTTCAAAGTACGATTTAGCTGCAAGCGAGCTGATATCGACCTGCTGGGTGCCGAGCTCGTCCGAGACAAACAAACCCCCGTCGGGAGCGATGCCGGTGCGGATTGCCACCTTACTTGAGCACGATAAAGTGCGTCCTCGTGTACTATGATAAGTTCCCATATAACACTGCTCCTCGGATGCCTTGGTCCCAATCGGTGAAACCATGGTATCAGAGCGCGCAAAATAGGTTCGCAGAGGCTTTTTAGAAAGGTAACCTCCAGCCCATGATTAAGATTGCCAAGTTTGGCGGCTCGTCGGTCGCCGACGCCCTGCCCGCCGTTTTGTGGTGGTTTCCGCCTGCGGCCGCCGCTTTAAGGGCGACACCAAGGTGACCGACCTGCTCTACCTGGTTAACGCGCACGTTAAGTATCACGTGTCGTGCGAGGAGCTACTCGAGGACATTGGCCAGCGCTATTTTGATATCGCTGACGAGCTGGAGCTCACCTATCCCATCCGCGAGGAGTTCGCGGCCTTTGCCGAGCGCGCCCGCTCGGGCGGCTACTCCACCGAGGAGCTTGTGAGCCGTGGCGAGTACTTTACCGCCCGCCTGATGGCCGAGTACCTGGGCTTACCGTTCCTGGACGCCGCGACGGTTGTGGCGTTCCATCACGACGGTACGCTCAGCATGAATCGCACTTCCGAGCTGGTGCAGGAGTACGGTCAGCAGGGCGGCTTTGTTATGCCCGGTTTCTACGGCGCGACGCGTGAGGGCCAGATTAAGCTGCTCGACCGTGGCGGCGGCGATATTTCCGGCTCGATTCTGGCCAAGTGCCTGGGCGCCGATCTGTACGAGAACTGGACCGACGTCTCGGGCTTCTATTCTGCCGATCCGCGTATTGTTCCCGAGGCTCAACCCATTGCGCGCGTTACCTACGAGGAGCTGCGCGAACTTTCGTACATGGGCGCAAGTGTCCTGCACGAGGAGGCCGTGTTCCCCGTGCGCGAGGCAGGCATTCCGCTGGTCATCAAGAACACCAATGCGCCGCAGGACCCCGGCACCATCATTAGCGAGACAGCTGATGAGGGCGAGGCGGAGCCCATCATTACCGGCGTGACCGGCAAGCGCGGCTTTGTCGCCATCAACGTTGCCCGCGACCGCACCAAGCCCCGTGTCGGCTTTATGCGCCGTGCGCTTTCGGTCTTCGAGCGCTATGACGTTTCCGTCGAGCACATGCCCACCGGTGTCGACCGTTTTGGCGCCGTGGTGCAGGAGCAGGACGTGCACGACTCGCTGTACTCGCTCGTGGGCGACATTCAGCAGGAGGTCGAGCCGCTCGAGATCGAGGTTGTCGAGGGCCTGGCGCTTATCGCGACCGTTGGTCGCAACCTGCGCGGTCGTGCCGGCATCTCTGGCCACCTGTTTGGCATGCTTGGCCAGGCCGGCGTGAGTGTGCGTATGATTTCGCAGAGCTGCGACGAGATCAACATCATCATCGGCGTGGAGGAGAAGGACTTTGATCTGGCGATTCAGACCATCTACCGTGCTTTCTCCGACGAGAACGGTATCGTGAAGGTCTCCGACCTGGAGGCTCCCGCGCCGGTCGATCCCGCTCTGGACGCGCTCCGCAAGTAGCTGCCATCCCGGTGCATTTTTGGGACATGTCTCATAAATCTACGGTGGGGCGTTTCATTTCGGTTTCGTTTCGACGGGGCGGGTTTCGTGTCCGCCCCGTTCTTGTATACACTGGCAACAATATTCGGCCTGCTTGGCGTGCGGGCGATAGCCACAACCTTTAAAGGGGGAAGCATGAAACAGTACACGGTTGCTATTTTGGGCGCCACGGGAGCCGTGGGCACCCAGATGCTCGAGTGCCTCAACGAGCAGGAGTTTCCGGTCGGTAAGCTCAAGCTGCTAGCGAGCGCGCGCTCTGCAGGCAAGACCGTTGAGTTCCGCGGCGAGCAGGTTGTGATTGAGGAGGCTTGCCCCGAGGCCTTTGAGGGCTGCGACATCGTACTCGGCGCCGCCGGCGACGATATCGCCAAGGAGCTGCTGCCTGAGGCCGTCAAGCGCGGCGCCGTCGTAGTCGATAACAGCCACGCCTTCCGCATGGATCCCGAGGTGCCGCTGGTCGTGCCCGAGATCAATGCCGATGACATTGAGTGGCACCACGGCCTGATTGCCAACCCCAACTGCGCGACTATCATCGGCCTGGTTCCCACCTGGCCGCTGCACCAGCTTGCCGGCGTGAAGCGTATGATCGTGTCCACGTATCAGGCAGCTTCGGGCGCTGGCGCGCCCGGTATGGCCGAGCTCGAGGCTCAGCTGGCCGCTCTGGGCCGTGACGAGGAGATTCCCGAGCCGCGCGCCTTTGCCGCCCAGCTGGCGAGCAACCTGATTCCGCAGATTGGCGGCGTCAAGGAGGAGGGCTTTACCTCCGAGGAGATGAAGTTGCAAAACGAGGGCCGCAAGATCATGCACCTGCCCGAGCTGCGCGTGAACTGCACCTGTGTGCGCGTGCCGGTGCTGCGTTCGCACTCCGAGAGCATTACGCTCGAGTTTGAGCGCGACATCACGGTGGAAGAGGCCCGCGCTGCGCTGGCTGCCGCTCCGGGCGTGAAGCTCGTTGACGACATGGGCGCCGAGGATGCGCACGACCGCTTCCCCATGCCGATGGACACCTCCGACCAGGACCTGATTTGGGTCGGTCGCGTACGCCGCGACATCTCGAACCCCGAGGCCGCGCGTGGCATCACCTTCTGGTGCTGCGGCGACCAAATCCGTAAGGGCGCGGCAACCAACGCCGTCCAGATCGCTAAGCTGCTCTGCGAGTAGTGTGACCTGTCCGGCGGGGGCCGGGCTTAGTTTTCAGAACGTCCTCGACCATGTGTGGCGCCTTGTCCTGCTCCTTCGGAGCCGCGGACAAGGCGCCACACTGGTCTGCGGAGTGTTCTGAAAGCTAAGCCCGGCCCCCGCCTGCGGTGACTCGGCTGCGAGCAGTCTGCGATGGGGCCGTTGTTGGTTGGGGCCGCTGGCCTGATGTGGGGGCGCGCGGCTGTTGCGGGCCCTGGTCCCGGTGGCGGCCTCGGCGCTTTGCGCCTGCCGCCTTTGGGGACTGTGGGGCGCGGCCGGCAGCTGCGGCGCGTTGCGCCTGCTGCCTGCGGGGACTTTGGGGTCGTGCGGCAGCTGCGGCGCTGCGCGCCTGCTGCCTTGGGTGACTTTGGGGTCGATTGGGGTTGTCTGCACAATTCGCGGTATTATGTTGCGGAGTTTTGAAAGGAGCCGCTGGTGGTCACGACGACGTTTGCTTCGCCTTTGGGCGAAATCTTGCTTGCCGCTGATGGCCGCGGTCTGACGGGACTTTGGTTTGAGGGGCAGGAGCATTTTGGCTCCACGCTTCTCAAAGAAGATCCCGAACATGTTGAAGGCGCCGATGCAGTTTCTGGTGCTGGCGGCATGTCGTCGGTGAGTCCGGCAAATGGTGCGGCGTCTTCGGTGCTTGAGCGTTCCTGGGCTTGGCTGAATGCTTATTTTGCAGGGCAGGAACCTCGGTTTACGCCGCCGTTGCATATGATCGGCACGGCGTTTCAGCGTGAAGTTTGGTACGAGCTGCTTTCTATTCCGCGTGGCGAGGTCGCTACGTATGGCGAGATCGCCCAGCGTGTTGCGGCTCGACATCGTGTACCGGGAAACGAGGCGCCCGTTGTGTCTCCCCGTGCCGTGGGGACTGCGGTTGCACGCAATCCCATTTCGATTATCGTGCCGTGCCATCGCGTGGTTGCCGCCGATGGTTCGCTCAACGGATATGCCGGCGGGCTTGACCGCAAGGAGTGGCTGCTTCGGCTTGAGGGCGCGTACGAGGAATAGTGCCCGAGCTCTTTGCATGATAAAGGTGCCGCGAAAGGGTGAGTTGCTGTTCTATCGTCTCCGGCGTGCGGACAAGCGTTTGACATCTGCGCCTTAAGTTTGGCTAAGCCATATCCTGCGTATTTGAAAACGCGCAGGTTGAGCAGCTAAGGCTGCGCTAAGGAGGCTGACGGTGCGCTATCATCGGCAGTATCGAAACTTGTATAGCCGTGCGCCAAAGGAGCAACCATGAAACTGATGCTTGCCGAGGACGAACCCGGCCTCTCCCGCGCCCTTACCGCGATTCTTCAACATAGCGACTACGAGGTCGACACCGCGCTCGACGGTCTGACGGCGCTCGAATATCTGCTCGCCAACGACTATGATGCCGCAATCCTGGACATCATGATGCCCGGCATGGATGGAATTGAGGTGCTCAAGCGCACACGTGCCGCCGGTAAGCGACTGCCCATCATCATGCTCACGGCAAAAAGCGAGGTGTCCGATAAGGTCGAGGGCCTGGATGCCGGTGCCAACGATTATCTGACCAAGCCGTTTGCCGCCAAGGAACTGCTCGCTCGCATTCGTGCCATGACGCGTGCCGCGACGGCAATTGACGCCACGACGCTCAGTGTGGGCAATATGCGCCTCGACACGGCATCGTGCACGCTTGTGGGTCCCTTGGGCGAGGAGCACCTGGCCAATCGTGAGTTTCAGCTTATGGAGCTCTTTATGCGCAACGCCGGCACGCGTATGCCCACCGAACGTCTGATGCTCGAGGTTTGGGGTGAGGATGCGCCCGAAGGCGCCAACGTAGTGTGGGTCTATATCTCGTACCTGCGCAAAAAGCTGACGGCGCTGGGTGCCAACGTGGCCATCCGCGCATCGCGCAATCAGGGATATTCGCTTGAGGTTGTCGAGGAGGGCGAATAAGCGTGAGCGCGAGCGCGTGGTGGAAGCGCATGGCGACAAAGCTCGGCATGGGAGCGGACTCGGGTAATCCGGGGCGCGTCGATGCTGCCAGTGCAATGGGACGTCGTCTGCGTCGCAAGTTCATCCTGGTTGCCATGGGTGCCGTGACCGTCGTGCTTACGCTCATCATTGCCGGCATCAACGTCGTCAACTACTCGCATATCTGCAAGATGGCCGATGCTCGCCTGGACTATATCTTGGCGGGCAAGAACGGCATTGATTGGACGGATGAGCCTAAGACCGACCCCGGCCAGGATGTGGGCGCCGGTAAGACCGCTGCCGGTGACAGGGTGGTCATGCGCACCGGGCACTTCGAAGGTATGACGGCGGAGTCTCCCTTCGACACGCGCTACTTTACGGTGTCGATTGCCGGTGGGCAGGTGACCGATGTCAACACGGCCCGCATTGCCGCGGTGGGTGCCAAGCGTGCTGCACGCATCGCTGCAGGACTATATTCCAAGGGTTGGACCTCGGGTTTTTCTGGCAATTATCGCTATACGACTGACGTTCAAGACGATGAGACCACCTATGTGTTCGTGGACTGCTCGCGCGAGCTTGCAAGCTTTCATTCGTTTTTGAGCGCGAGCGTGGCGATCAGTTGCATTGGCTGGCTGGCGGTGCTGGCAATTGTGGCGGGTGCCTCGGGCGCGGTGATTCGACCGATGGTCGAGAGCTACAGCAAGCAAAAGCGCTTTATTACCGATGCGAGCCACGAGATCAAGACGCCGCTGGCTGTAATTGACGCCGCCAATGAGGTGCAAGAGATCGAGAGCGGCGAGAGCGAGTGGACGCAGAGCATTCACGAACAGGTTGCACGGTTGACGGCGCTCACGGAGCGTCTGGTGTTTTTGTCTCGCATGGACGAGGGTTCGGCGGGCTTTACCATGATATCGATCGATCTTTCGGAGGCAGTGGACAAGGCGGCGTCGCCGTTTGAGTCGGTGGCGGTTTCGCGTGGCAAGCGTCTGTCGACGTCGATTGCGAGTGGCGTGCGGGCCCATGCCGATGCTGCAGCGGTGGCGCAGGTGGTTGAGCTGCTGCTGGATAACGCCACGCGCTATGCGAGTGAGGGCAGTGTAATTGAGTTGAGTCTGCGTGCCGTCTCACGCGGTGCAGGCAAAGGTTCGGCCGAGCTTGTCGTTTCGAACGCCGTGGACGAGCTGCCCGAAGGCGACCTAGATCGATTGTTCGACCGCTTCTATCGTGCGGACGTGTCGCGCAGCTCCAAGACGGGCGGCTCGGGCGTGGGCCTATCCGTGGTGCGTGCCATCGCCGAAGCCCATGGTGGGAGTGCTTCTGTCTGCGGCCACGGCAACCAGATCCCCTTCACCGTCCGCCTCTAAAACCTGCCAAAATGAACCTGTCCCTTTTTGGTCGGTGCGAAATGGGTAATACTAAAGAGTTATCCGACCAGATGGGAATTAATCGATGGCCTATATCGAATTCAAAGACGTCATCAAGGCATACGGCGAGGGCGACGCCCGCATTCACGCACTCGACGGCGCGAGTTTTACGGTCGAGCGCGGCGAGCTCGCCATCATTTTGGGTGCTTCAGGCGCCGGTAAAACGACGGCGCTCAACATCTTGGGCGGCATGGACACGGCAACTTCCGGCACCGTGACGGTGGACGGGCGCGACGTGAGCTCCGCTAACGAGGCGCAGCTCGTGGAATACCGCCGCGCCGACGTCGGCTTTGTCTTCCAGTTCTACAATCTGGTCCCCAACCTGACGGCCCTCGAAAACGTTGAGCTCGCAGCTCAGATTTGCCCCGATTCGCTCGATGCCGAACAAACGCTTCGCCAGGTTGGCCTGGGCGAGCGCCTGGGCAACTTTCCGGCACAGCTTTCGGGCGGCGAGCAGCAGCGCGTGTCCATCGCCCGCGCACTGGCAAAGAACCCCAAGCTGCTTCTGTGCGACGAGCCCACGGGCGCGCTCGACTATAAAACCGGCAAGCAGATCTTGCAGCTGCTGCAGGATACCTGCCGCAAGCAGGGCATTACGGTCATCATCATCACGCACAACTCCGCGCTCGCGCCCATGGCCGATCGCCTGATTCGCTTTAAGAGCGGCCGCGTGGAGAGCGAGACGGTCCAGCAAAATCCCGTGCCTATCGAGACGATCGAGTGGTAGCGCCCATGGATCAGGACCGCCAAAACAGCCAACGCCGCGACGCGCAGAACACGGAGCGCGAGCAGGATTTTACGACCTACCGCACTGCCCAAAGCTCAAACGATATGGTGCCGACGGTGTTTCGCCGCGGTGTCTACCGCACGATTCGCGGCAGCCTCAAACGCTTCTTGTCTATCGTCGTGATCACCGCGCTCGGCGTGAGCGTGATGTGCGGCCTTAAGGCGGGTTGCGAGGACCTGTGCGATTCGGTTGACGCCTACTTCGACCAGCAAAATGTCTATGACATTAACGTGCAGTCGACCTATGGCCTGACTGACGATGATCTCGACGCCATCCAAGAGGTCGATGGCGTCGAAACGGCCGAGGGCATCTACACCGAGACCGCCTACACCGCCGTGGGCACAACGCGCGAGCGCGTGGTCGTGCAAAGTCTCTCCAAGGAGAATATCGATCAGCCAGTGCTCGTGAACGGCGATTTGCCCGAGAGCGCCGATGAGGTCGCGGTGACTTCGAAGTTCCTGAAGGCTTCGGGCAAAAAGCTCGGCGATACGGTGAGCTTTGCTGCCAACGATGCGAGCTCGTCGAACCAAAGCGCCAAGGATCAGTTTGCCGATGGCGATTACACCATCACGGCCGAGGTTCTCGATCCCACTGATGTGAGCTCCGACTCGACGGTCAACGCCTTCCGTGCCGCCTCGGCGGCGGACTATAAGTTCTATGTGAGCGAGGACGCCGCGACATCTTCTTCCTACTCCGCGGTCCACGTGGTCGTCGAGGGAGCCAAGGATCTCAACTCATATTCGGATGCCTACGCGGCAAAGATCAATGAGGTCAAGGGCAATATAGAGAAGATCCGCGAGGAGCGTGAGAAGGCGCGCGCTCAGGAGCTGACGGTCGACACGCCGACAAGCTTGGATGCGGCCGAGCGTCAGGCCGCCATGCTCTTTGGGATCGAGCAGGACAACATCAATCGCATGGCCGAGGGCAGCGACGAGCGTGCGCAGGCGCAAGCCGACCTGGACCAGCGCCGTGCCGCCGCCGACCAACAGTTTGCCGACGCCCGCGCCGAGCTTTCCGATCTGGGAGAATGCACCTGGTACATCCAGGACCGCGGCAATATCGCAAGCTACTCGAGCGTGGAGAGCGATAGCTCGTCAATTGAAGCCATCGCCACGGTGTTCCCGTTCATCTTCTTTATCGTCGCCGTGCTCATCAGCCTTACCACCGCCACGCGTATGGTCGAGGAGGAGCGCACGCTCATCGGCCTGTATAAGGCGCTCGGCTATTCGCGCGGACGCATCCTGTCCAAATACGTGGACTATGCGCTGTGGGCTTGTCTGATCGGCGGCGTGCTCGGCAACATCATCGGATTTGTGGGCCTGCCGCTGTTCTTGTTTACGGTGTTCGACGACATGTACTCGCTGCCCCAGATGTTGCTTTCGTACGACATCGTGTCCTCGATCGTCTCGGTGGCGCTGTTTGCCGTGGGCGTGGTGGGCGCCACGATTATCGCCTGCCGCCACGAGATGGCCGAGACTCCGGCCTCGCTCATGCGCCCCAAGGCCCCGCGCGCCGGCTCGCGCATCTTGCTCGAGCGCATCGGCTTTATCTGGCGCCGCATGGGCTTTTTGAACAAGGTCGCTGCACGCAACCTATTCCGTTACAAAAAGCGCGCCTTTATGACCATCTTTGGCATCGCGGGCTGTACGGCGCTTGTGATTTGCGGCATGGGCATCCGCGATACGTCGGTGGCGCTTTCGCCCAAGCAGTACGGGCATATCACGCGCTATGACCTGCTGGCGGTTGCCAATCCCGACGATTTTTCGCAGACGTGCGCGGCATTGGATGAGCGAAGCGCAGCCAAGGATTCCGACGTGACCGTGACTTCGACGCTGCCGATTATGACCGACAACGTCACCTTTACATTTGGCGGCAAGAGCGAGACCGTGCAGCTGATCGTGGTGCCCGATGACCGCACGAACGACCTGGACGACTACGCGCGTCTCGAGGATGAGTCCAAAGAGCCACTGTCTTTGCGTGACGGAGACGTGTATCTGAGCAAGAGTTCACAGCTGGTTCTTGGGATTCAGCCGGGCGACACGGCGCAGGTCCAGGATTCGTCGCTCAACGTCGCCAAGGTCAAAGTCAGCGACATCTCGCTCAACTATTTGGGCAACACGCTCTATATGACGCAGGGCACCTATGAGCGCGCGTTCGGCCGAAGCGCGCGTCTTAACGGCATCTTTGTGCTGCTTAAGGGCTCGTCGGCCGACCAGATTGCGTTTAGCAAGAATCTTAAGAGTGACGGTTGGCTCACCATCTCGAGCACGGCCGAACATTGGCAGAACTACGAGGCGAACTTCACTATCATCAATTCCGTCGTGGTGCTCGTGACCTTTATGGCGGCGTGCCTGTCGTTTGTGGTGGTGTTTACGTTGTCCAACACGAATATCTCCGAGCGCGAGCGCGAGCTGGCGACCATCAAGGTGCTGGGCTTCCGCCGTGGCGAGGTACACCATTACGTCAACAAGGAGACGTTGATCCTCACGGCGATTGGCACCGCACTGGGCGTGCCGCTGGGTGGCCTGCTTGCCGAGAGCTTTACGTACATCCTGCAGATGCCGTCGCTGTACTTTGACGTCGAAGTCGAGCCGCTGAGCTACGTGCTTGCCGTGGTGCTTTCCTTCGGCTTTACGTTTATCGTCAACCTCGCCACCAACCGTACCCTCAATAAGATCGACATGGTCGGCGCCCTCAAGAGCGCCGAGTAACCTGCCAAAGAGGGACAGGTTTATTTTGGCAGGTTTTATCGGGGCAAACGCCGGACAACCATTAGGTGGTCCGGCGTTTGCCCCGTTTTGCTGGGGATGTTTGTCGTTCGGTGCTCTTACTGGCCAATCCAGTGTTGCGCATAGCTCTTAATGTCCTCGGTAAAACCGTCAAGGTCGTCGAGGGCGATCACGCTGTCGATAAGCAAATTGGCTATCTCGCGGTGCATTGTGCTGCGGCGAATGTCGTTTGCAATTACGCCTGAGGACAGCTTGTCTCTATTGAGGCGCTCTTCTAGTGCCCAAAATCTACTGGACGCTTCACTGTCGCCGTTCAGCATCTCAACGTACTGGCCGATGAGCTTTTCCATATAACGTTCTTGCCATTGAGGAAGCATTTTCTTAAACAGCTTCCAGTCGCTTTCGGCTACGTCCCGCATATGTCCTCCGCTCGTCAAACGGGCTTTCCATTTGCCTTTCATTCTATTTGGTTTTCGCTCGCAAGCGTGGATGAGAGGCTCTCTTTAGCCTTCGAGATTGGGCTTGAATGGGCCGTATGCCACAAAATGGGCCTATCTACTACGTTTAATTGGATACCCTCAACCATGCCGGGAAAACGAAAAATAAAACCGCAGGTAGAAGGCCTGTCGCTTTTCGAAAAATGCGGTCATGGTTGGCCCCATCGAGTTAAACGTAGTAGATGGCTCCTTTTCGTGGCGGACCATCAAACGAACGCCGACGCTTGTGCTGTAGCCGCTCCGATCATTCGTAAGTTGCGGTGGAATAGTTCTTAGATTCAGCCATTTGCGGGCTAAGCAGGAACTATTTCACCGCAACTGAATTTCAGGTCAGGCACCCGCAGCAAGAAGGCGAATAGCCTCGGCCTCCCCAGTTACCGCAGGAGGCCCCAGGGCTTACCTCCCAAATCTTTCCGCAGGACGGAAGGACCCCGCCGCGCGAAGCGCACGGCGGGGTCCTGACATGTCCGAGGACGATTTGGGAGGTAAGCCCTGGGGGCTCCGATGGGGGCGGTTCCAGCCGAGGCTATTCGTCGCCGAAGCTGATGCCCAGCGCCTTGGCCTCGCGCACCAGATCACTCTGGGGGTCGACAAACTTGAGCTTGCCGGCGACATCCTCGAGCGGCATGTGGCACATTTTGCCGTCGCGCAGGGCAATCATGTAGCCAAACTCGCCGCGCAGGCAGCCGAGCGCTGCCTCGACGCCGCACTGGGTCGCAAAGATGCGGTCCTGGGCGTCGGGCTGGCCGCCGCGCTGCGTGTGGCCGGGGATGGCGACGCGGGTCTCGCGACCGGTCTTGGCCTCGATCTCCTTGGCGATGTCGTACACGATTGACGGGCTCGTGCGCTCGGCGAGCTTCTTCTTGTACTCCTTCTTGGACAGCGCCGCGTCCTCCTTGGAGATAGCGCCCTCGGCGACGGCCACGATGGTAAAGCGGCTGCCGGTCTCCATGCGATGCTCGATGGTCTTGATGACGTTATCCATGTCGTAGGGGATCTCGGGAATCAAGATGACATCTGCGCCGCCCGCGACGCCGGCATACAGCGGAATCCAGCCAACCTTGTGACCCATGATCTCGATAACGAACACGCGGCCGTGACTTGAGGCGGTGGTGTGAATGTCGTCGATGCACTTGGTAGCGACGTCGATGGCGCTCGTAAAGCCAAACGTCAACTCGGTGCCCCAGGTGTCGTTATCGATGGTCTTGGGCAGGGCGATAACGTTGAGGCCCTCTTCGCGCAGGCGGTTGGCGGTCTTGGTGGAGCCGTTGCCGCCCAGCATAAACAGGCAGTCGAGCTGCAGCTTATGATAGGTGTGGACCATCGCCGGCACCTTCTCGACGCCGTCGGCCTCGGGAGTGTCCAGGCGCTTGAACGGCGTACGGCTCGTGCCCAGGATGGTGCCGCCGCGGGTGAGGATGCCGCTAAAATCGGCGGGAGTCATGACACGGAATCTGCTGTAGATAAGGCCCTGGTAGCCGTCCTCAAAACCATAGATCTCGATAGGCTCTTCGCTGTTGGTCATAAGCGTTTTGACAATGCCGCGCATGGTGGCGTTGAGTGCCTGGCAGTCGCCGCCACTGGTAAGAAGACCGATCCTAAGCATGATGAATCCTTCCGGGCAAGTTATAACATGCGCATAAGTTTACCCCCGCACACTGTTGATACGGGGTAAAACGTGTTAGCTCAAGCGTATGGAAATGTAAACAACGTCAGGCGAGCGTAAGGCCGACGGGCTTGGTTCCTTACAGTGCGAAGGCGTCGACGTCGCCCCAGTGGCGGCGCAGCTTAATAGCGGCGGCGGGTTCGGTATTGTCAAAGACGACCGACCATTGCGTATTGCTGGTGATGTCTTCCGGATTGGGCTCTTGCGCTGCGGCGCGCAGGGCCTTCCAAGCGACTGCCTCGTCTTGGGCACCGACATGGGCGTCAAGGACATCGGCGATTGCGACGGCGCGCTCTTTGCCATGGCCCAGCTCGCCATTCTTTTGGTTGGGCAGCACTTCGTCGCCATAGCAGGCGTAGAAATTCGTAACCTGGCGTACGGGAGTCGCTTTGAAAGCGCGGTCCGGATCGCGCGGATCCCACTCTACTACGTGCGCGTCACCGGCGGCGTCGTTGATAAAGAAGTGGTAATCGCGTCCTGCCATGGCGTGCATGTCGTAGGCGGAAAGCAGGTCGACAGCTTCTTGCGTGGTGGCGGCACGGTCGAGCACCAGACGGATGGCGAGCGAGGTATTGATGACGGGGCGTTGCGTGTCCTGGTCACAGGGCTTGGAATCCAGGGTGAGTACGGCAATGGACACGCCGCATTCGTTAACACCGTCGAGCTGGGCAAACGGGCCCATGAGTGCCGCGGCGCGTCCGGCGACGGAGTCAAGCGGAGTGTTATCGCCCAGGTTGTTAAGGGCGGCAAGCCCGATGGAAGCATAGCCGCCGCGTGGGTGATTGCGCACCAGCAGCGCCGAGGTGTCGTCCTTAAAGTCGTAATTGCGACCGGTGCGCACGCGGCCTTCGGCATCTACGGCGACAAAAGCGCTGCAGGCAAACTGGGGCGCCTGGACATGTGCCGGCACACCGGGCAGCACCTGCGCCACCACGGCATCGATGTAGGCCTGGTCGTCGCGCACGCCAGCGGCGATGATGCGATCGAGATCGTAGTCGTAGGCGATGTCGATTGCGTACAGGTCATAGCCATCCGCGTAGCCGGTCAAGCGTTTGAGCGACGCGGCGGACTTGATTTGCTTGTGATAAACGATACCGGTGGCAGCGGCAAGGCCGACGGCGACTCCCGCGACACCGCAGGTGATGGCAATGTTACGTGGCTTCATGACGGCTCCTCTCGTCCTGTTAGCGCAATTGTCGCAAAAGGAGCGCGGGCATGATGGCTCAACTTGGTGAGTGGCGCGGAATTAAGCACGGAATGAAGAGTGCGGCGCTGGCGTGGCGGGGTATGCTGGAGGGGACCATCAACCCAGCGAAAGGGGAGAGCATGACGGATCAGGAAACGCCCGAGCGCGCGCATGTGACGGCCGATGATATCGAGGCCGCCAACGACCTTATCGACTTTATCGAGGCATGCCCCAGCATGTTTCATACGGCGGCGACCATTATGGCCGAGCTCGACGAGGCGGGCTTTACCTACCTGCCCGAGAACGCGGCGTGGGATATCGAGCCGGGCGGTCGCTATTACACGCAGCGCAACACCTCGAGCGTTATCGCCTTTAAGGTGGGCGAGGACCTGGCCGCGACGTGGGGCGAGGATGGCGTTGCCGGCGACTATCATTTTCAGCTCACGGCGTCGCACAGCGATTCGCCGACGTTTAAGGTCAAGGCCGGGCCCGAGCTCGACGGCGCGGGCGAGACGCTGCGCCTGAACACCGAGGCTTACGGCGGCATGATCGACTACGCCTGGTTCGATCGCCCGCTGGCGCTCGCGGGCCGCGTGCTGGTGCGCGAGGGCGACCGCATTGAGAGCCGCCTGCTTGCCACCGAGCGCGAGGTCGCTATTATCCCGAGCCTTGCCATCCACATGAACCGCGGCGTTAACGAGGGCTTTGCGCCTAACCGAGCCATTGATCTGTGCCCGCTCATCAGCGCCGGCGAGCTGAAGCAGGGCGACTTTGACGCTCTGATCGCCGAAGAGCTGGATGTTGAGCCCGAGCAGATCCTGGGCCGCGATCTGTTCCTGGTCAATCGTCAGGATGCGCGCATCTGGGGCTGGGCCGATGAGTTTATCTCGACGCCCAAGCTCGACGACCTGGCCTGTGCCTATACCTCGCTGCAGGCATTTTTGGGTTCCGAGAACGCGCGCGACGTTTCGGTCTTCTGCTGCTTCGATAACGAGGAGGTTGGCTCCGAGACCAAGCAGGGCGCCATGTCGACGTTCTTGGCCGACGCGCTGCGCCGCATTAACGGATCGCTGGGCTTTGACGAAGAGTCGTATCATCGCGCACTTGCCGCCTCGATGCTCGTGAGCTGCGATAATGCGCATGCCGTGCACCCCAACCACGCCGAGAAGTGCGACGCTCGCAACCAGGTGGTGCTTAACGGCGGCATCGTCATCAAGGAAGCCGCCAACCAGCACTACTGCACCGATGCCTTTAGCCGCGCGGTGTTCCAGGCCATTTGCGATGACGCCGACGTGCCCACGCAGGCCTTTGCCAACAAGAGCGATATGGCCGGCGGTTCTACCCTGGGCAACCTGTCGAACATGCAGGCGAGCATGCATGCCGTAGACGTGGGCCTGCCGCAACTTGCCATGCACTCGAGCTACGAGACCGGCGGCGTGCGCGACGTGATGTACGCCATCCGCGCCCTCACCGCCTTCTACGAGCGCAACCTAACCATCAACGGAGCCGAAAGCGTGGAGCTCTAAAACCTGCCAAAAAGGGACAGGTTTATTTTGGCAGGTTTTATCTGGGCAAATGCCGCAACGCCAGCGGCAAGACGGAACTGCTAGGGCCTGCAGATAAAGCCGGCGCCAGCGGAACGCCGCAGGTAGAGCAAAAGTCAGCGAGAGCCCGCCAGAGCGAGCAAGGTGACGTGAAAGAGGAGGGCATAGGCCTTTTGGCCATGCCCGACGATTGAACGTCAGATTGCCGCTCTGGCGGGCTCGCAGCGTCGAGGGGTTCCGGCGTTTGGCAAAACGCCGGAACAATTAGTGTTCGATCCAGCAGCGGAGCGTCTCGCCGGCCTGCAGGTGACGCAGATTCTCCGCGGCGATGTCGACGACGTTGTTGAGCGTGGCGGCCAGGTGGAACCAGCCGGAGACGTGCGGCGTGATGAGCATGTTGGGCGCATCCCACAAGGGGCTTGTCTCAGGTAACGGTTCGGGATCGGTGACGTCGACCGCGGCGCCGGCGAGATGTCCCGACTCCAGAGCGGCAACCAAATCGTCGGCAATCACAAGATCGCCGCGGCCGCCGTTGGCAAAGAAGGCGCCCGGCTTCATCGCGGCGAAGAACTCGGCGTTCGCCAGACCGCGGGTCTCGGGTGTGCTGGGCATAAAGGATGCGACGACGTCAGCCTCCGCCAGGCGTTCAGACAGGGCATCCATGCCGTCCATGTCCTCAAACACAATGGGGTAGACGAGCGGATGACGCTTGATGCCGCGGACGTGTGCGCCCATGCTGCGGCAGAGCGTGGCAAAGTGGCCGCCAATGTCGCCCGCACCCAGCACCAGCACGTTAGCATTTTTGAGCGAGGTGACCGGCCCCAAGTCCTCCCAGCGATGCTCGCGCTGCAGGTCCTGGTAGCCGGGCAGGCGCTTCATCATAGACAACACCATGGCAAACATGTGCTCGCTTACGGCTTGGCCGTAGGCGCCCACCGAGCAAGACAGTTTGGCGTCGGTCGGCACAGTGCCGGCGACAAGGTAGTCGTCATAGCCGGCGGTCTGCAATTGCAACAGCTGGAGATGCTCGCATGCCGTGAGCATGTCAGGGTCGATGTTGCCCAGGATCACGTCGGCATCGGCGACCTGCTCGCGCGTGGCGGCGTCGGCGCTCGTGTAGATAAAGTCCTCGCCCGGAGCGCTCGACTCAAGAATTGCGCGATGACGGTTGTTGACGGGCAGCAAAACCAGGATGTTCACAAGCAGTCCTCTCCGCTTGACCTACCAAAAAGGGACAGGTTTATTTTGGCAGGTTTTATCAGGCAAAACGTTCAAATAAAAACGCCGGATGCAAGACGAGCGTACCCGTCAGCATCCGGCGCATCTACAGCTACCAGCTCAGCAGCTCGTAGCCGTCCTCGGTCACCACGAGCTGAACCTCGCACTGGGCCGAATCGCTGCCGTCCTTGGTGCGCACGCACCAACCGTCACCCTTGCTAATCTTGATGTCGGGCGCTCCGGCGTTGACCATGGGCTCGATGGTAAAGACCATGCCCGGGGCCATGATGGTGTCCACATCGGGTGCCTCGGTGGTAAAGCCCACAAACGGGTCCTCGTGGAACTCCTTACCGATGCCGTGTCCGCCGTACTCGCGCACCACGCTAAAACCGGCGTCCTCGACCGTCTTTTGCACGGTCTCGGCCATCACGGACAGCGGCAGCCACGGCTTGACGGCAGCCAGACCCGCCTCCACGCTGGCGCGGGTGACGTCGACAAGGCGCTGACGCTCGGCCGAGACCTCGCCGATGCAGAACATACGGCTCGAATCACTAAAGTAACCGTCCAAGATCGTGGAGCAGTCCACGTTGATGATGTCGCCCTCGTGCAGCGCATCCGCATCGCAGGGGATACCGTGGCAGACGACGTCGTTGATCGAGGTGCATACACTCTTGGGATAGCCCTCGTAGTTGAGGTCGGCCGGCGTGCCGCCGTGCTCGACGGTGTAGTCATAGATCATCTGGTCGATCTGGTTGGTGGTCATGCCTGCGGCGATATGCTCGCCCACATAATCGAGCACGCCCACGTTGATGGCGGCTGAGCGCTTGATGCCCTCGATATCGGCGGGCGTCTTGTAGAGCGTGCGGGGCAGAACCTCCCAGCCCTCTTCCCACAAGCGCTCGAGGCGCTCATCAAAGGCGCTATGGCATTTCTTGTATTTTTTGCCGCTGCCGCACCAGCAAGCGTCGTTGCGGCCGGGCACGGGTCCTTTGTCATACATGGCTAACTTCCTTTCATCCGCAGCTAGTATAGCCCACCCGCAGAGCAGCTCATTTGGGACGGGGCTAATTTGGCCGCTGGCGGGCGGCCGCGCTAGTAACTCACCTGGCAGGGAATGCCGAGGGCTTGAACGCGTGCGGCAATGGCGTCGAGCACCTCGGGCGCTGCTTTGGCAAGGCCGGCGATCGGTGTCTCGCGCGCTACCGTGTAGATGGTCGCTTCTTGTGGGCGAATGCGCTCAAGCGCCGCGAGCCAGGGGGCAACGTGCTCCTCGCCGGTGTTGTCGATGAGCTTGCCCTGATACTCGCCGGTCAAAAAGATCGTCTGGATAATAACGTGACCGTCAAAGCTTGCGAACGTTTCGATCTGGTGCTCGACGTCGTAGGGGCCAACAGGCTGGTCGAGCAGCTGGATAAACGTCGGGTCGACGGTATCGAGCTTGAGGATGTTGTCGTCGACCATCATGAGCGCGTCGTGCACCTGGGGGCGGTCGGCGCGCGTGCCGTTGGAGAGCACGGCGATCTTGGAGTTTGGGGCAAGCTCGTCGCGCAACGCGACGGCGCCGGCGATGGCCTGCGGAAACTCCGGTGCGGCAGTGGGCTCGCCGTTGCCTGCGAAGGTGATCACATCGGGGAGCTCGCCCTCGGCTGCCATCTCGCGCAGCTTTGCCTCGAGCGCGTCGAGTACCACGGCAGCTGTGTTGTACGGCTCATGACAGGGGCGCTCGGCGTTGAGGCCGTTTTCGCAGTAAATGCAGTCGAACGTGCAGATTTTGCCGCTGGCCGGCATCATGTTGACGCCGAGCGAGAGACCAAGGCGACGGCTGCGAACGGGCCCAAAGATGGGGCTGGCATTCAAAAACGTAGACATAGGCATATGCTCCTCAAGACAATTGTGCCTAAGCATAGCATCGGCTCCAAAGCAAGGTGCGGGCTCTTGCTTTACAAGTTTCGTTTTTTCACGTCGCTCATTATGCCGTGCCATGAAAAGCCTCGGGTCGGGTAAAGTTAATCTGTTAACAAGGCGTAAAGCAATGCGGGTCTATCCAGCCGTACTGACGCGCAACTGGATGGGCGTTGATGATGGGGGCACAACATGGATTTTACGGTCGAGAATGCGGGCACCACGATTGCCTGTCGCGAATATGCCGGCCCGGATGTGTCGCCTGATACTCCTGCCTTGGTGTGCGTGCACGGCGCTTGTGTCGACGGCACATTTTTCGACGGCATCGCATGTGAGCTCGGTCGCAACTACCGCGTAATTGCCTATGACCGCCGCGGCTGTGGCGGCAGCAGCGAAGCGGCAGACGGCAGCTATGATCTTGCCGCTCAGGCCGCCGACCTGCAGGCCGTGATCGAACACGTTGGCGCTCCGACAAATGTGCTTGCGCACAGCGCCGGTACGTTGGTGGCGCTGGAGCTTCTTCGCACCGAACCCCATCTCGTCGCCCGTGCGATTCTGCACGAGCCGGCTGTGTCGGCCGAAGGCGTCGGCATGGGCGCAGCTCCGATTTTGCTCGATATGATTGCGGCTGGAAAGGTTTCAAGGGCGCTTCGGCTTTTCTTGGGAGCTCTCGGCGACTTGGACCCCGAGGCTCCTGGGACGACCGAAGCGGAAGCCAAGCATGCCCTGCGCAATGGTCGTTGCTTTATGGCCAATGAATACGGAACAAATATGACATATGCTCCCGACTGGGAGCGCGCCCGCGAATCAAAGGCGGTGTCGGCTGTGTTTTTGGGCGAGCTTTCGCTCGGTACGCCCCGCGAGGCTGGTACGCGAGCGGCTGCCGAATATCTCGATTGCCCCCTTGTGACGATCCCGGGCGCGCATAACGGTTTGCGCGATCGCCCCGTTACGGCGGCAAACGCCGTTCGCGACGTCTTGGAGCGTTAGCACGCTCGATGACCTGCGGGGAGAGGGGCTGTTAGCGTTTCGTCATTGTTAACGAATGCGCCCATAACCGCGCGCCCGCGGCTCCATTACCGCCGTTTGTCAGGTCATAAAAATGTAACGATAATCGCGCGTTTGCCTTCAGCTGTTAGATGTTACCCTTGTACCAATTGATATGCACCGTTGCCGTGCGTAACGATAGGAAGGGCCCCATATGCTCAATAATCACGAGGTCAATCTAACCGACGAGGAGGCTGCCGCCGAGGTCGCCCGCGTCGCGAAGACCTACCCCGTGGTGCGTTTGCTGTCGGCCGATCAGATTAAGAGCGAGCCTAACTGCCTGCTCGCCGGCAATCGGTGCCCTTGTCTGCGTCAGTCGAGTCTTGAGGCCTTGGCAGATTCCGATGAGGTGTCGGAGCAGCTGCTCAATGATGGTACCGAGTACCGCGCTCGCCTGCGCCCTCTGAAGGTTGAGGGCGAGCCTCACGTCCTGCTGATGGTGCGTCCGATCGATGAGCAAGAGGCTGCAGAAGAGGACCTCGTCTACACCGATGTGCTGACGAGTGTGCGCAATCGCCGATATTACGAGGAAAAGCTCCGTAGCGCCCGCATGAATGCCGGCGTTGCGGTGATCGACCTTGATGATTTTAGGGTCTTCAACGATACGTGTGGCCGTCATGCCGGCGACCTTGCGCTCGGTGCTGTGGCGACGGCCATACGCAGCGGAATTCGTTCGACTGACGAGCTTGTACGCTATGGCTGCGACAAGTTTGTGGTCGTCATGCCCAATATCCCCTCCGATGACTTCACCCGTCGCCTGCACCAGGTGTCCGATGCCGTTCATGCCACGATTGTTCCGGGCCATGAGTACGTGAGCTTGACGGCATGTATTGGTGGCGTTCGCATTCATGGCGAGACGGTCGATGAGGGAGTTGGCCGCGCTGTCCAGTTATTGAGCCGCGCTAAGGCAAAAGCCGGTACGGTCGTGACCGACGCCGATTCCATCGAAGCCTTCCAAAGCGAAAAGCCTTTGGTGCTTATCGTCGATGACTCCGACATGAACCGAGCCATTCTCAACGAGATGCTCAAGGACGAGTATTGCATCCTCGAGGCCGACAACGGTCGTACGGCGCTCGACATGGTCGACCGCTATGGCGATGAGTTGTCGCTCGTGCTGCTGGATATTGTCATGCCGGGCATAAGCGGCTTTGAGGTGCTGGCCGATCTGTCGCGCCGATCGGGTATCGACAATCTGCCTTTCATCATGATTTCGAGCGAAGATTCCGATGATATGGTTCTGCGCGCGTACGAGCTGGGCGCCTCGGACTATATCAACCGCCCGTTTGACTCCCGTGTCGTGCGCCGCCGTGTAAGCAACACCATCCGCCTATACGCCAAACAGCGCCGCCTGACGAGCCTGCTGTCCCAGCAGTACAACGAGCGCGTCAAGAACAGTCGCATGCTCATCGACATCATGGCCGGCGTCATGGAGCTTCGCAATGGCGAGAGCGGCAGGCACGTTACGAACATCGAAAAGCTGACCGAGCTGCTGCTTGGCTGTCTGGTCCAGCGTAGCGGCACGATCTCCCTCGACAATGAGGAACGCTCCACGATTGCCCTGGCTTCGGCGCTGCACGATATCGGCAAGATGTCGATTGACGATGCGATTCTCAACAAACCCGGGCGCCTTACGCCCGAGGAGTTCGAGATTATGAAGACGCATACCACGATGGGCGCCGACATGTTGCTTGAGCTGGGCCGCCATCACGTCGGCAATGCGCTTATGGAATATGCGTACCAGATTGCGCGTTGGCATCACGAGCGCTGGGACGGCAAGGGCTATCCCGATGGCCTTAAGGGCGACGAGATTCCCATTGCCGCGCAGGTGGTCTCGGTGGCCGACGTGTATGATGCGCTGACGAGCGTGCGCGTGTACAAGGACGCTATCCCGCACAAGGAGGCGATTCAGATGATCCTGGACGGTAAGTGCGGAACCTTTAACCCACTGTTGCTCGACTGCCTGCTCGAGGTGCAAGACCGTATTGCCGAGACGTTGGCACGCCCCGCCGACGTTGTCGCGTTTCCCACGATTTAGTTTGAACAAAGGAGTTTCAATCCATGATTTCCATGCGTGAGGCGTATGAGAAGATCGGCGCTAATTATGATGACGCGTGCGCTCGGCTGATGGGCGGGGAAATGCTTGCCCGCTTTGCCCTCAAGTTTTTGGATGACGAGAGCATGGACAAGCTGGAGGCCGCTATGGCGGCGGGAGACGCCGAAGGTGCGTTTATGGCAGCGCACACGCTCAAGGGCGTGAGCCAGAACCTGGGATTCGATAATCTGTACGAGCCGGCGATCGTGGTGACCGAAGCGCTGCGCGGTGCCGATGCCGTTGACGGCGCCCGCGAGGGGATGCATGCGTTGCAGCAGCAATATGCGGCTACGATGTCGGCCTTGCGCGAGGCGGCCGAATAAGAGCTTGCGAGCCTTGATGACTATGAGAGTGGATAATCTCCCGTTTTAGGCCCGGTGGTGGCCTCGAAGTGGGAGATTATCCACTCTCGTTCGATACGTGTCCAAAAATCCACTCTCACCCCTTCTAATTAGTGAATGGGCTATGCGCACTGGCGGGGCTTTCCGCATGCAATCAATATCGTTGTTCGATAAACTGTTCGAATAACGATAGAGTCGATGAGGGGGAGTGTATGTCTAACAGCGTTCAGCGTATGGCCAAAGCGGGCGAAAATATCAGGAAGCTTGGCTTTTGCATGGCAGCCGTTTTTGCAGGGATGCTCGTCGCTTTTGCCGCGTTGGTTGTTTACGTGATCTGGTATGCGGTTGCAAACGTTGCTTCTGTCGATTCTTTCGGCGTCGTGACGCTTCTCGATGGCGGGTGCATCGTTATCCCAAGCGGACTGTGCCTGGCACTCGTCGTGGGTATTTCGCTTGTCGTTCTGTGTGGGATCAGCCGTAACATCTCGCGAGGCGTCTCGCCCTTTACCAAGACGCATGTGCGGCTTATCCGTGTTCTTGCGCTTGCCTTTGCTGTTAACGCCGCGGTTTCGCTTATTGGTGCCTACGGATCGGTCAATCTTACCATTGGTGGGCTGGAGCTTTACGTCGTGCCTCATTCCTTCGTTATTGAGATTTGCCAAGGCGTTGCCTTTGATACGGGGTCGCTTATCGGCGCGGCTGTCTGTCTGTGTATCTCGGTGATCTGGAGTTATGCCTCGCTGCTCCAAGAGCAGTCTGACGAGCTTGTGTAGGAGGAAGCATGAGCTATCTCATCATCGAGCTTGAGACGCAGCTGCTTAAGACCGGAAAGACCAGTGCTGATCTGATTCGTGCCACGGGGCATACTCCGGCTAATATTTCTAAGCTAAGAAACGGAAAAATTAAAGCTATTCGCCTTAAGACGCTTCTCGATATTTGCGATGAACTTGACTGTCAACCGGGAGATATTATTCGGCGGGTGAGTGAGAAAGAGCTTGAGGAGCTTATTGTTGAGCGTGTAAAAAATGTCGTGAGACAGATGCGGAATGGTGGAGGCAATGAGGCGTCGCTTCCGACATCAGTCTTTGCTGTAGATTTGAGCGACGAGTAGCATATAG
>DXMX01000013.1:6452-11001 GCA_019413955.1 Collinsella sp. | reverse complement strand
ATAGCGAGCAGCTAAAACGAGATATTGGTGTGATGGGGCCCGTGTCTAGCGCGGGCCCCATCTCTTTAAATTATCTTGACAAATATGAGTTATCGAAAAACAATAACAACCATGCAAAACGATAAAGGAAAGAAGGAACGATATGAGCGGTTTTTCTATCAAGCAGAACGGGGGTCCAATGAACGCATCAGCGATAAAGCTATCAAAGGTGTCAAAGCGCTACGGGAAACGGCGCGTTTTGCATGACGTTTCCTTCGAGGTGCATCAGTCTGAGCTCTGTGCCCTTGTCGGTGCAAACGGTGCGGGCAAAAGCACGCTTCTTAAAATCGTCTTAGGCCTCTGCGAGCCATCGTCGGGGAGCGTGGAGCTCTTTGGAGGCAAATCAAAAAGAGAGCTTGGCTTGATGCGGACGCGTGTCGGCTATGTGCCAGATTCCAGCGGAGCATACCAATCCCTCAGTGCGGTTGAGAATCTCCAAATCCGATGTTTGGAATGGGGGCTTGATGCGAATCGTGAGATTCCTCGCGTTTTGAGCCTAGTCGGGCTGGACGTCGAAGAGAAAAAGAGCGTGAGCAGTTTTTCTCTGGGAATGAAACGGCGGCTGGATATAGCTACGGCTTTGTTGGGTGACACTGATCTGCTTATTTTTGATGAGCCAGCAAACGGGTTGGACCCGCTGGGCATCGAGAGTATATGGGCCCTTATCGGTCGATTGAATCGAGAACAGGGTAAGACCATGCTCATCTCTAGCCATGATTTGGATGAGTTGGCATCGGTTGCAACAAGCTGCCTGTTTCTTCATGACGGCGAACTGCTGAAAAAGGAATCGATGGACGTCATAAGGGATGAGGCGTCGTCCCTAAAAGAGTATTACAGGCGCTTGATGAAGGCGGTCTCGCTATGAAGCGGGCGATCCATCCCGTAAAGGCAGATATGATGCGTTTGCACAGGATGTTTCCGGCGAAGTTTGGTCTTGCGCTTATGCTGGCGTTCGGCCTTCTCTTCGGCATCTTTCTAAAAAACGGAACAACGTTGCTCGCCTTTGGCAATAGCGTTTTTGGGGAGGATATTGGCTTCTGCTGGAATGTAATTGATCCTTCTGCACCCGATGAGTCCCTTGTGCGCAGTGCTTTTGCCGGCACCTCTCTGTTCGTTCCGCTCATCGTTTGCCTGGCGATTTTACAGGAGCGCGGCTATGAAGAGGGATACCGAATTTCTTCAGCAAGAGGTCTTACCCGCTTTAATGGGGTCCTAGCACATGTGTTTTCGTCTGCTTTAATAATTGGCGCAGCATATAGTGCGCTTTGCCTTCTTCTTTTTGCAATAGCCATAATACGTGGTGGGCAAAGCTGTGCGCACGACATGCTGGCTGCATTTTTGCCTGCGATGATAATCAACGCCGTATTGGTGATATCGGTTGCGTTGGAGACGGTGACCATCTATCGGATTACAAGCAGCGCCGTATTTAGCGGGGCTGTGGCAATAATCGGATTTGTCATGAGCTTGACGCTCTACGGAACTTACCTTCAGACGCCCATACCATCCTTGCGATGGATCTTCCTCCTTCCAGGGCCGTACCTTGGAGTCGGATGTGCCCTTGGGTATAGCGATATGGGTCAGCTGATACTTCTGGAATATGGCGTGGCAGCCAGCTGTCTATCGGTATTGATTTACGCTCTCGTGAGCTTTCGCGCTGGGGGTGTGCTCAATGGCTCGTCAGATTAAAAGACTTCTCCAGTCAGAATTGAAGCATGTGAGCAAATGGGTGTACGCCTTAATCTTGGTAATTTATGCGTGCATGGTGGCATTGCAGCTTAATTCTTTCCCGATGTGGTTCTGTAGCCTCCGTGAGAACAGTTTCTTGGGCTTTTTCCCAGACCCGACGCTTCGGCTATCGGCAGAGGATGTCCTTCTATTTGGTAATGCAGAGGTCTTTCGCGGTCTGCTGTTCAACGTAGCCCCGTTGGCTCATGCATTGTTCTTTCCGTTCATCGCGGCTTGCATTGTGCCGCGCTTTGTCAGTTCGGGCTTTATTGAGGAACCGTGGGGGTTGTCGGCGGCTCGGGGAGGGAAGCGGGTGTGCGCTACTGTTGCGCGGGCGATACTGTCATCCCTCGCCCTTTTGGTCGCGTTTATCCTGTCGAGTGTCGTTTTGTACTGTCTTAACTGCGCAATCGTTCTGGATGCTCAGCAGTATTTCAACCTGCATGTATTTTGCTATCGACTTGTTCTTGCTGCCGCTGCCTGCCTTGCATACGTGGTCTCTTGCGTGATCGCTGTTTCCTATTTTGGGTCCGGCTTCGGTCCGATTGGCATGCTGTTGCTTGTCAACGTTGTAGCGATCTACATACAGATCGGGGCCAATTCCATGCTTCCGCTTCCAGCCTCGATGCTCATGTGGATTTGTGGCGTGACCCCGTTGGGGAATAGTCAATGCATTTCGATTCTAATTGACTGCCTAATAAACGTAGCAAGCGTTTTTGCCATCTGCTTTACCGTCGACCGATTACGGTCGAGATTTCTTTGATTGTTTGTGAGGGATGACCATACCGAGCATACCAAATACAGGGGGGGGCGGGCACCGTGGCTGGTGTCCGCCCCCCTGGTTTAGGAGGCTTTAACTTGTGTGGCTTGCGAGCTAGCGCGCCTGCTTAACCTTGGCCGCTGCCTCGACAAACGACTTCCACAGGTTAAAGTCGGTCTCGAGCGTCTTCCACGTGTACTCAGGGTGCCATTGTACGCCCAGGCAGAAAGGCTGGCCTTCGACTTCGATGCACTCGGGAACGCCGTCGGTTGCCTTGGCGACCAAGCGCGTGCTCTTACCCAGACGGTCGACGCAGCAGTGGTGTGCGGAGTTGGTCTGGATTAGCCTGTGCCCGCCAACCGCGCGTTCCAGCAGCGAGCCCGGCACGACCTCGACGGGGTGCACGGGATCGTTGAGCACGTGGGTGTGGCGCCACTGCGTGCGACCCTCGCGCGCACCCAGGCTCGGCACGTCCATGCACAGGGTGCCGCCGGTGGCGACGTTGAGCAGCTGCGTGCCGCGGCAGGTGGTAAAGAGCGGCTTTTTGGCGCGGAGTACCTCGTCGACCAGCTTAAACTCAAAGCTATCGCGGATTTCGCAGCAGAGGGTGGGGTCGTAGGGTCGATCATCGCCCCAACGTTTGGGATTGACATCGGGGCCGCCGGGAATGGCGATACCGTCAGCGATTTCCACGTAATGACGGATGACCTCAATGTCCTCGGTGATGGACATCTGCAGCGGCAGGCCGCCGGCGGCAAGGATGGCATCGACAAAGACACTTGCGATTTCTTCGTTGGGGGAGAGCGTCTCGCTTAAAAACGGCTTTGCCCCTTCCCAACGCGGCGCCACCAGGATGAGTGGACGGTCGGCGGGGGCAACGTCGACGTGCGGGGTATAGGACGAGGAGGTATGGGTTCCGATCATAGGTGTTGCTTTCGAATCTGAAGGTGACAGGGCGCATGAGAGACGTGGGACAATATTTTCAATGGATTTGTCCCACGGAGTGGCTGGTTAGTGGCCCTTAATGGAGTTGAGGAAGTCCTGGGCGCGCTTGGTCTGGGGGTGGTCGAAGAACTCGTCGGGTGTGCCGGTTTCCACGATCTGGCCGTCGGCCATAAACACGACGCGGTCGGCCACGCGGCGGGCGAAGTTCATCTCGTGCGTGATGACGATCATCGTCATGCCCTGCTGGGCCAGACGGACCATGACCTCGAGCACCTCGTTGATCATTTCGGGGTCAAGGGCGCTCGTGGGCTCGTCAAAAAGCATGGCCTTGGGTTGCATGGCAAGCGAACGTGCGATGGCTACACGCTGTTGCTGGCCGCCCGAGAGCTGTGCGGGCACCTTATCGGCCTGCTCGGCAACGCCCACGCGGCCCAGCAGGTCCATGGCGCGCTCACGAGCTTCCTCCTTGGAGACGCCCAGCACATCGACCGGTCCCAGCATGACGTTCTGCAGTACGGTCATATGTGCAAACAGGTTGAACTGCTGAAATACCATGCCCAGCTCGGCACGCATGCGGGCAAGATCCTTGCCTTCCTGCGGCAGGGGCTCACCCTCGATGAGGATCTCGCCCGAGTCGATGGTTTCCAGGCGGTTGATGGTGCGGCACATGGTCGACTTGCCCGAGCCCGAGGGACCGATCACCACGACGACCTCGCCGCGGTCGACCGAGAGATTGATGTCGTTGAGGACGTGTAGATCGCCATAGTGCTTATCGACGTGCCTGAGCTCGATCAGCGGCTGATTGCCGGTGGAAGAGGTGCTCTGTGCCATGGTGCTCGGCTCCTTATGACTCGAAATGGTAAAGCGTTAGCGGATGATGGTCGCGCCGGTCTTGTGCGAAACGTAGACAGCGGCCTTGTTAATCGCGACGTTGATGAGGATGTAGATGACCGCGATCACCAGGTAGACCGATACGAGGGCGTCGTAGTTGGTAATGAGCACGCGGGCATTTTGCATGAGGTCGGGGTAGCTCACCACGTAGGCGACGGTGGTGTCTTTGACCACGACCACAAGCTGCGA
>DXMX01000013.1:0-6442 GCA_019413955.1 Collinsella sp. | reverse complement strand
ATCAAGGACGGAATGATAAACCGAATAGCCTGCGGCAACACGATTTTAAAGGTGATTTTGGCCTTGGAGAGACCGAGCGCCTGGGCTGCCTCGACCTGACCGCGCGGCACGGCATTGACGCCGGCGCGGAAAATCTCGGCAAGTACGCCGGCTGCGGCGAGCGCGACGGGGAGCGTGAGCATCCAAAACGACGGCAGCGCGATTTTGTACTGGGGCAGCACCAAAAAGAAGAAATAGATGAACAGCAGGCTCGGTACGCCGCGGAAGAAATCGGTGAGCACGCGGCAGACCAACTGCAGCGGCTTAATGTCGCTGGTGCGGCCGAGCATAAGGGCTAAGCCCAGTACCAGCGCGATGGCGCCAGCGGTGAGTGCGACTTTAACGGTGCCCTCAAAGCCGGCAAGCAGGAACTTCCAGGTGGTGAGGTGCGTAAAGAAATACCAATAGTGGACCGAAAGCTGACCGGTCACATAAAAGCGCTGCAGTACCAGGACGGCGAGTGCGGCCACGGCAACAAGCGAGATGGCGGTGCCGATGCGAATCTTGGCGCGCATCTTGGGGCCGGGAGCCTCGTAGAGCGCATCGCGCATGGTAAGCGCAGGGGAGGAGTGCTTGCTCATCGGAGGATCCTCACCTTCCTATCGATGTAGTTGCCAATGTGGCTCACCACAAAGGCCGTGCCCAGGTAGCCGAGCGCCGAGATAAAGAACGCGGCGACGCCGCCGAGCGAGCGCGTGTTGATGTAGCTCACCACGCCGGTGAGCTCCTGCGGCTTAAGCGGCACCTGGCTGCCGAGCGCGGTGGTGAGCATGACGGCGATAAAGAGGTTGGTCATGGGCAGCACGCTCGAGCGCAGTGCCTGCGGAATCACGATCTTGGCGAGGATACGGCTAAAGCTCATGCCCAGCGAGCGGGCGGCTTCCACCTGGCCGACGCCGACGGTGTTGATGCCGCTCATAAAGTTCTCGGAGCCAAAGGCCGAGCCCAAAAGGACCGTGGCGACGATAACGCAGGTGCGGTAGGGCAGGACGACCTTGAGCGGCGGCAGCGCATAGACGACGATGATGAGCAGCGCGATGCCGGGGATGTTACGGAAGACCTGGACATATAGGTCGCCAAAGACGCGCAGCGGCTTGAGCGGCGACACGCGCATCACGGTGACGGCGACGGCCAGCACCATGGCGATGGCAAACGACTCAAGCGTCATGCCCCAGGTTGCTAGCAGCGCGTCGATATAGTTCTGGCCATAGAGCGACCAGAGCTCGAAGAGACTCATGCGGACCTCCCGCCGATAAGGAAAGGGGCTCCCGTGTGTACGGAAGCCCCGACAACTCTGTGAGGAAACAGTTTACCGCAATAAAGCGCATCGTGCGTTTCCATATGGTTTCGTTGCGGCCGTTACCAGGCTCGCTGCCTAGGCGCCGATCTCGGGCAGCTCGGGAACATTGGTGTCGCCCGTGCGGTCGCCGATGCAGATCTGCCACAGCTCGGTCCAAGTGCCGTCGTCCTCGATCTTCTTAAGGAAGTCGTTGACAAAGGCGACACCGTCGGAATCGAGCGGCAGGCCGATGCCATAGGGCTCCTTGCTGCCGAAGGGCTTGCCGGCGATCTTGTACTTACCGGGCTCGCGGACCAGGGCGCTCTGCTGCATGTTGTTGTCGATGACGTAGGCGTCAACGCGGCCCTGCTGGAGTGCCTGGCGGGCCTCCTCGTCGGTCTTGAACTCCTGCTGGCTGGCCTTGGGGGCGAACTCCTCCAGGATGGCGGGGCCGTTGGAGCCGGACTGGACGGCGACGTTCTTATCGGCCAGGTCGTCGACGCTCTTGATGTCGTCGTTGTCGGCGAGCACTAGGATAGCCTGCTGGGTGTAGTAGTAGGGACCGGCAAAGGAGACGAGTTTCTTGCGCTCGTCAGTGATGGTGTAGGTGGCAAAGACAGCGTCGACCTGGCCGTTCTGCAGGACGGACTCGCGCGTGTCCGAGGTCACCTGGGTGATCTCGACCTTGTTCTCGCCCAGGATGTAGTTGGACAGAAGCTGCGCGATGCCGGCGTCGAAGCCGCGGGTCTGACCGTCTTTCTCGTTGAGGAGGGAGAAGAGCGTGGAAGTCTGAACGCCACCGATCTTAAAGACGCCGGCGTCCTTGACGGCCGTGGCCCAGGTGCTGGCGGCGATGGTATCGTCATCGGCCTTGGGGCCGTTGTCGACGAGTTTGTCGAATGCCTTGGCGTCGAGCGTGGTGGAAGCCTCGGTATCATTGGAGCTCTTGGAAGAGCCGGCGGCGGAACCCTTGTCGGCCTCGGCGCTGGTGTCGGAGCAGCCGGCAAGACCAAGGCCGGCGACGGTTGCGAAGGTGGCGGCAACGAAGCCGCGGCGGTCGAGAACGACCTGCTGGGAGAGGTTCTTGCTCATAGGAGAACACCTTTCTCAATAAAATCCCTAGCGGTTGAGTAGAGTTATACCCTATCGCGCTCAGACGGGTCAACACGAAATAACTCAGAAACATACTTGCCTTATGGGTAATTCTACCTACCGAAAAGGGACAGGTTTATTTTGGTAGGCTTTATCTGGGCAAACGTTGATTATTACAGCTAAGAAAGCGTTTTGCGGGCGGCCGGTCTCGTTGTTTTGTCTCAATCTGTAACAGGTAGACGAGGAAATGGGTTCTAGCTGTTACAGATCGAGATTATCTCTTCAGGGGGATTCGAATGTCTCGATCTGTAACATCTGGACGGACAAAAGGTCTCTAGCTGTTACAGATTGAGACAAAGGTCTGGGACTAAGATGTCTTATCTAGATCTGTAACATCTGGACGAGGATTTATCCTCTAGATGTTACAGATTGAGATAATCGCGCCGCGAAAATAAAAACCTTCGCAGGGGTGCTTCCCTTGCGGAGGTTTTTTACTCGTTGAGAAGCCTTGCGGCTTCGGCGGCCATGTTCTCGACCGTCATGCCGTTCTGCGCGAGCAGTTCGTTGGGGTCGTAGCGGTCGGGGAAGCCCTTGGCGATGCCGAAGGTGCGCGTGCGCAACGGCGTGCATGCTAGATAACATGCCACGCGCTCACCCCAGCCGCCGTCCAAGATGCCGTCCTCGAGGGTGATGACAACGCGATGCTCGGCGGCAAGGCTGTCGAGGAACTCGCGGTCGAGCTCGGTTGCAAAGCGCGGGTTGACGAGTGTGGCCTCGATACCGTACTCGGCAGTCAGACGGTTTGCCACGCGCTCGCCCAGCTCAAAGAAATCGCCGAGCGCGAGTACGGCAACGTCGCGACCCTGGCGCATCACGTTGTAGCGAACGACGCTGTAGCCGGTGCCCTCGGCGGGCGCCAGATCGGGGCGGCTTACCAAGCCGATGCCCGGTACGCGGATTGCCACGGGATGCTCGCGGTGGTTGAGCGACCAGCTCAGCATGGACAGGTATTCCTCCATGCAGGCCGGCGCTAGGTAGCGCATGTAGGGAAGTCCGCCCAGCATGGAAATATCAAAGAACGAAAGGTGCGTCTCGGACGTGGTGCCAAAGATCGACGCGCCAAACACCAGGATGGTTGCAGAGGCGTCGTTGAGGCACAGGTCGTGCCACAGCTCGTCGTAGGCGCGCTGCAAAAACGTGCCGTACACACCAAAGACTGGCTTGGCGCCCGAGCGTGCAAGCGCGGTGGCAAAGGTCACGGCGTGCTCCTCGGCAATGCCCACGTCGACAAACTGCTTGCCTGCCGCGGCGCGAAGCTCGGGTGTAAAGCCCATGATGTAGGGCGTGGCGGCCGTGATGCCCACGACCTGCGGATCGCGCTCGATGGCGGCGCTGAGCGCCTCGCCCGTAATATCGGCATAGGTGCGCGGTGCGGGCTCGCTCGGGTGGCCCGGGCAAAGTTTGCGGCCGGTTGCCATATCGAAGGGCCCCACATGATGCCAGTGCTCGGGGTCGCTCTGGGCTGGCTCAAAGCCCTTGCCCTTGGCGGTGGAGACATGCAGCACGATGGGATGATCGATATCGCGCAGCTCCTGCAGCGTATCGACCAGCGCTTGGACATCGTTACCGGCGTCCAGGTAGCGATAGTCGAGCCCCAGCGCGCGGAAAACGTTGCGCTCACAGGTGCCGTTGCTGGCGCGCAGCTCGGCCAGATTGCGATAGAGGCCACCGTGGTTTTCGGCGATGGACTGGTCGTTATCGTTGACGATGATGATCAGGTTGCTGTCGAGCTCGGCGGCATTGTTAAAGCCCTCAAACGCCAGGCCGCCCGAAAGCGAACCGTCGCCAATAACGGTAATGACGTTATACGTGTCACCCGCCAGGTCGCGCGCGTGGGCAAGGCCGCAGCCCAAGCTCACCGAGGTCGAGGTATGCCCCATGGCAAACAGGTCGTGCTCGGACTCGTCGGGATTGGCAAAGCCAGAAGCCTCACCATAACGCTCCGGATCGATATAAGTGTACGCGCGCCCGGTCAGCGCCTTGTGGGCGTAGGTCTGGTGCGAAACGTCAAAGACAATCTTGTCGATAGGGGAGTTAAACACGCGATGAAGCGCAACCGTAAGCTCAACGATGCCCAGGTTGGGGGCAACGTGTCCGCCGACAGCGGCGGAGCTTTCGAGGATGGCGTGGCGAATCTCGCCGCAGAGCAGCGGAAGCTCGGCGCGGTCGAGAGCCTTGACGTCCTCGGGCGTTGTCGTTTGCGTAAGCAGCATCGTTGTGGGTTACTCCATGCGAATCGAGCGCCGGCGCTCCCTCGGCCGACACAATTGCACAAGACAGTCTCGCACATTTTGGCGTTTGATATGTGACGGCGGCGCGGTAATTCGCCAACTGGTGGGGCAAAACGTTTTGTCCGATGCCATACTGATGTGTTCCATGATGTTTTTATCGATTGTGCACAGGCCGTGGCTTGCCGCCGTGAGCCGCTGGAAGGAGGCAGCATGTCCGATGCCGTTCGTGCCGAGAAAATCGCGTGCGAAGTAGACCATGCTGCCCGTCAACTGGCGCAGGCGGGCCGTCTGGACCTGACGCGCGAGTTTATCCAGCATGGCGACGTGACGGTCTATGCACATGTGACCTCGGTGGCACGGGCAAGTCTGTCCTTTGCCGAGCACTTGGGCCGTGCTGGCATTTCGATCGACCGTGCCTCGCTGCTGCGCGGAGCCTTGTTACACGATTACTTTCTCTATGACTGGCACGATCCCGATCCGAGCCATCGCCTGCACGGATTTCGGCATCCGTTTTTTGCCCTGGCGCGTGCCGAGGAAGATTTTGAGCTGACGTCTCGTGAGCGGAATATTATCGTACGCCATATGTTTCCGCTGGTGCCGGTGCCGCCGACGTGTCGTGAGGCATGGATTGTGTGCCTGGCGGATAAATGGTGTGCTCTGCGTGAGACGGTCGCCGGTCGTCTGCGGCGCAAGGACGAGACAGACGATAGCGTGAGTAAAGCATCGAGCGAAAAGAGGAGAGGGTAGACGGTGGGGACCGCGATTGATATGGCGTTTGGCGGTGCGACGCTTGCCGCCTGCCCACTCTCGGCACTGGTGCTCTCGTTTGCCTTTTACGGGTTTTGCGGTTGGGCATGGGAGTCGACAGTATGCGCCATGCTCAATCACGGACGATTTGCCAACAGTGGCTTTTTGCTGGGGCCGTGTTGTCCTATCTATGGTGTGGGCGGCATTGCCTGCTGGCTGCTGTTGCGCGGGATTCCGGATGCCTCGAGCCAGTTTGTCGCTGCAGCGCTCGTATGCAGCGTGATCGAGTACAGCGTAGGCGTGCTGTTGGAAAAAACAACGGGCGCTCGCTTTTGGGATTACTCGCACCTGCCGTTTAACCTGCACGGACGCATCTGTCTGTACTGGGCCTGCGCGTTTGGCTTGGGTGCGTTGTGTATTTGCCGTTTAGTGGAGCCGGCATTGCTGGGGCTGCTTGGCCATCTGCCGGTGCTGATTGTGCGGCTGTCCGCCTTTATCGTCGCGGTCGCGATGATGGTCGACGCGGTGTGCTCGTTGGCGAGTTGGCGGCGTCTGTCTGATCAGCTGGAGCGCGTCCGGGCCGACCTTGCCGACCGCATTAACGAGTCGCTTGCCGATGCGTCCGACTCTATGCTCGAACGTATTCCCGATTCGGCGATCGGCTCGGTGGCACAGACGCATATCCGCAGCCGTGCCGTTAACGCGTGGCTGGCCGAGCTGGGCGACGCCGCGCTCGATGCCCTGCGCGAGAAGGCTTCGATGCCGACGTTTATCGCGGATGGTGCTCGCGGCCTGGCGCTTGCCGCCCGCCGCGTGGCCGATGCCGCGCCGAACATGCCGCGTCCGTCGCTCAGTCGTCGCCTTGCCGGCAAGCGCATGAGCCGTCCGGTGCCAAGCGTGTCACTCAGTCGTCGTGACCTGCGCTTTTTCAATGCCTTCCCGCGTCTGCGCATCAATCGCTACGAAGGTGTCATTCGAGCAACTAATCTCCGCG